>CAZGFN010000004.1:0-69750 GCA_964524945.1 uncultured Isosphaeraceae bacterium | reverse complement strand
GCACTTCATCGACTTCGACAATCTGGTCAACCAACTGCGTGTGAAAGTCCGCGACGTTGCCTAGATCGGATTCGCCATCAACCTCTTGGAAGCAGCGGATAACGTCGCTGCCCCCGTGGGCTGGAAGGTTGATTGGGCAGCACTCGCTGCCAAAAGTCTCGCGGACGGCTTCTAAGAATCCACCGATATCGCCACCAGCATCGATCATAACACGTCTGGCTACGGGTCCAATGCCCGAAGCTGCGTCGAGCACCACCACCATGGTCTCCACGGCGGGCATGGCCCCGATGGCCTTGCCAATGAAGTCGCCACGCCCGGGCGTATCGATGAGATTGAAGTGGCTCCCATTGTGGTCCAGATACAACAGCGATGAGTCGATGCTATGACCGAACTGCTTTTCAAGCTCATCCCAGTCGCTGACGGTATTGCCATCTTCAACTTTTCCTGCGCGGCCAATCACGCCGGCATTGACGAGCATCGCTTCGGCCAGCGTGGTTTTGCCTGCAGCGGAGGTCCCAAGCAGCGCAAAATTGCGAATGTTTTCTGTTTTGTAGGCCATCTCGTTCTTCTTCCTTCGATCTGTGCCAAGTCATCCAAATGCCGCCATCGGGCTGCATCGGGAAGTGGTCCACTATAGCGAGCCCTCAGGTCCGAGCAATTTGCCGAAGGCCCTCATAGGCGGCGGCCGTCGCGGCACACGCCAGATTGAGGCTTCGCAGACCCTCGGTCATCGGTAGGCCCACACGACACTCTGGCCCCCATTTCCGCTCAGCCCACGCCAATACATGGTCGGGGAGGCCGCCGGATTCACCGCCAAAGAGCAGATAATCGCCCCGTTGCATCGCAACGTCCCACAAAGCTGTGGTGGCCCTGGCCGTCATCACCCAACCTCGATCCGGGGACTGGGACTCGAGAAAGGCTTCCCAACTGGCGTGCTCAACGCAATCGACATGGTCCCAATAGTCCAGACCGGCCCGCCGCCGCGCCTTTTCGTCCATCGAGAACCCGATGGGGTGCACGATGTGGAGCCGGCAGCCCGTGGCCGCTACCGTGCGCCCGATCGTCCCAGTGTTATTGGGAATTTCCGGCTGTACCAACACAATGTGAAAAGGTGGCCCATCCATAACCGGAACGATATCGTCAACTGATATCTCACCGTAGAATTCGCCCATGACCACAACCGAGACTATTGCATTGGACAACATCTCCCGCGAACTCGTGCACCTGCTTGAGCAACATGACCCCGATGTCGCCGCGGCGATGGTTCGCGAGGCGGCCCGGCAGGCCGACACCATCGAACTGATCGCCTCGGAGAACCACGTCTCCACGGCTGTCATGCACACGATGGGATCTTGGCTAACCAACAAGTATGCCGAGGGCTACCCGTCCAAACGCTACTACGGTGGCTGCGAACACCATGACGTCATCGAAGATATCGCCCGTGACCGCGCCAAGGAATTGTTTGGCTGCGCCTTTGCCAACGTGCAACCCCACAGCGGCGCCAATGCAAACGTCGCCGCCTTCATGGCCATGTGCAAACCCGGCGATCGCATCCTGAGTTTGCCCATCAAGTCCGGTGGCCACCTCAGCCACGGCCTCAAGCCGAACTTCTCGGGCACGTTCTACGACATTCATGATTACGAACTCGACCCTGAGACGGAACTGCTCGACTACGACCACATCGCTCAACGCGCCCGCGAAGTCAAACCGCACATGATTATCTGTGGCTACTCGGCCTATCCCCGCACCATCGACTTTGCCCGCTTCCGCGCGATCGCCGATGAAGTGGGCGCCGTACTCATGGCCGATATCGCGCACATCGCTGGACTCGTCGCCGCCGGTGTCCACCCATCCCCCTTCCCCCACGCGCATGTCGTCACAACTACCACACATAAAACCCTACGAGGCCCACGTGGAGGTCTGATTCTCAGCGATGATCCAGAAGTGGCGAAAATGGTCGACCGCAAGGTTTTCCCGGGGTCCCAAGGCGGACCACTCATGCACATCATCGCCGCCAAGGCGGTGGCCTTTGGCGAAGCGTTGCAAGACGACTTCAAAAACTACGCCGCAGAGATTGTCGCCAATGCCAAGGCACTGGCCGAAGCCCTTGTTGACTACGGCTATCGTCTGTGTTCCGGAGGCACCGACAACCATCTGCTACTCGTTGACCTGCGACCTCGCGATGCGGAACTCACCGGCGCCGACGCCGAAAAATGGCTCGAGGCTGCGGGCATCATCACCAATAAGAACGGCATTCCCAACGACTCCCGACCGCCGATGGTGACCAGTGGTCTTCGACTTGGTACCGCGGCGCTGACCACACGCGGGTTCACCCAAAACGACATGCGTACGGTCGCAGCAATGCTCGATCGCGTCATGGCTTCGCAGGGCGATGACGCCGTTGCGAGCCAAGTCCGGCAGCAGGTTCAAACACTTTGCCATGACCACCCACTACCCCACTGAGACGGCCACCCAGTGGAGACGTGTTCACACACCCGCAGGTGACATCCTGCTCGCTCGCGATGCTGCTGGACACATCACGACGACCTTTGATATTCAGGGACTGCCCTGCCCCAACGGGCAAGAAAATCGTCGGTTGCTTCCAGACGTCGCACGGTGGCTCTCGACCATGCTCAACGGCCACGCAGGACCGCCTCCAACGGATCTCCCCGACGGTCCCCCTTTCCACCGCGCGTGCTGGGAAGCCTGCCGCCGCATCAAGCCCGGACACACGCGAACCTATGCCCAACTTGCCACGATGGCTGGACGTCCCGCCGCGGCCCGCGCCGCGGGCACGGCCATGCGAACCAACCCGCAGCCCCTGCTCACACCATGTCACCGGATCGTTTCGAGCACCGGCCTTGGTGGCTTCTCGGGCTCGACCGATCCCATGGGGCGTTGGCTTCACCTGAAAACGCATTTACTGGCCCTTGAATCGGCCGCCTGCATTTCTTGATCCGGGCAGGCATGCTGATGAATCGTGACCTGACTGCCGATACAATGCGCGGCTCGTGGGCAATGGCGGGCCCGCCAACATCACCCCCATGCACAGGATCGAGGCTCAAATGCACCTGACCATCGTTGGCAGCGGATACGTCGGACTTGTTACTGGCACGTGTTTTTCTAATACCGGTAACCAGGTGACGTGCTTGGACATCGACCCAGAACGGGTCGCCACCATGCTGCGGGGCGAGTGCCCGATCTTCGAGCCAGGGCTGAGCGAACTCATGACGCTCAACATCAAGGCCGGGCGCCTGCACTTCACCGACGACCGAGCCACCGGCTATGCCCACGGCGAACTCATCTTCATCTGCGTTGGCACGCCTACGGGGCCTGATGGACGCAGCGATCTCTCGGCCGTCATGGCCGTCGCCCGCGACATCGGCCATGCAATCGAGTCGGGCGACTGCACAGTCGAGCACCCGGTCATCGTCGTCAAGTCCACCGTCCCAGTGGGCACCACCAGCAAGGTCCGCGAGGTCATCGCAAGCATCACCAGCAAGCCTTTCGGCGTTGCGGACAACCCCGAGTTCCTCCGCGAAGGCGACGCGATCCGCGACTTCCAGCAGCCCGACCGTGTGGTCTGCGGCGTGCACGATCAGCGGAGCTGCAAACTCCTCAGCAAGTTGTACGAGCCCTACGTCAGTCAGTCCAACCCACTGATGTTCATGGATATTGAATCGTCGGAGATGGTCAAGTACGCCAGCAATGCCATGCTCGCGGCAAAGATCTCCTTTATCAACGAAATTGCTCGACTGGCTGAACACTATGGCGCCGACATCGCCCGCGTCCGAGAAGGCATGTGCGCCGACAAACGAATCGGCGACAAGTTCCTCAATCCTGGACTGGGCTACGGTGGCAGCTGCTTCCCAAAGGACACACTGGCCGTCATCGAAATGGGTCAGGACTCAGGCATCCCCTGCCTACTCAACGAAGCAGTCCACGAAGTCAACCAACAACAACGACTCTGGTTCGTCAACGGCATCCTTCGTCACTTCGGCGAGGATCTCTCTGGCAAGACGATCGCGCTGTGGGGGCTGGCTTTCAAGCCACGAACCGATGATGTGCGAGAAGCCCCAGCCCAAACGATCATCGAAGAACTACTCAGTCGCGGGGTCACCATCAAGGCATTTGATCCCATTGCCCGACACACATTTGCCAAGTACGGCCTCGACATTGAGTACGTCGACGACATGTACGAGTGTCTCACCCAGTGTGATGGACTCGTAGTGTGCACCGAGTGGGACGAGTTCCGCACGCCCGACTTTGACCTCATCAAACGCAAACTCGCCAGCCCGGTCATCTTTGACGGACGCAATGTCTGGCACGACGACGCCCTGCACGACCAAGGCTTCGCCTACTACAGCATCGGCCGCAAGCCCCAGCACGAAGCCTGCCGCTCCTGCTGATGACGCCGCATCACGCCCCTCCGGCTCCCCCGACACGATCGCGGGCGACCGCCTGCGCCTGCTGACGAAGCATCGCCTCGTCCACCTGCACACTGGCGGCCACGCCGTGCCGACCGCATCGCCATTCCTCCAGCAGGCACATCATCTGCGCGCCGCTGGCCGACACAGGATCGTCGACTGCATTGGACCCGTCAACATATGGTTCCCATGCACGCGCAGACTGATCCTCCTCACTGGCACGGGACAGCCGCGTCGCAGCGCACCCAAGCCACACCGGAATACGAGCGAGCCAACTTGTTGCCATGGGCACATCCAAGAGACGCAGCACCCGCGACACTTGCGCATTGACTTCACTGCAGCAGGGTGACTGGCTGTGTTCCAGACGTAAATCGACCGCCGATACGCTATCCCAACACGATTGAAGCAGTGAGCACGCGGCAACAGCTGCCGATGCCAAGTCGCCCCAAGCCGCCGTACATGCTGACTCAAAGGCCCGGCGATCACGCACCCCACTGCCGTCAAAACCCGCGGCCGTCAGCGTCATCATTGCCGCCTGAGACCACACACGATTTGACAGTCCGCGGGGCGCAGAAATCACCCGCATGTGATCGATGTCCATGGCCGACTCAATGGCGGCAGACAATTCGCCGTGCATGGAAAAGATCGCCAGTCGATAGACGCCGCTGCGATGGCTGGCATCGCATGCTCGGCTCGGTGGGGCCACCTGCACATCCACAGCAGACACCGCGTCCACAAGAAACGCACTGGCAGCGATGGTTTGGCCCCCAATGTGTAGCGTTTCGTCGCTAGAAAGTGACTCCCAGTCCCACTCCACATGGCCACGTGAGGCCGCCGAGTGTGACAACTGAGCCGATGCCACCTGCGAGGCGAGCGTCCCGGCCAGTTCCCGTCGAAGTCTGCCCAAATCACGACCCGAAGCAATGACATGGCCATCGGAAAGTATTTCCCATCGAATCGAGAAGTACTCAGGAAAGTCCATACGGCTGAACTGCGTTGGCTCAATCAGCGTGCCTGCCCGGCGGGACAGCCACTGGGCAAGCGTGGCATCAAAGTCCTTGGTCACCGACTCCATCATCTCCGAGGCTGCGGCAATCGTCTCGCTCCGTGGCGACAAGCCACGGCGGACATCCTTGGGAAGGTGGGACACAATCGTGTCGATGCAGGCACGCCGCATGCCAGGAATTCGCCACCGAAGTTCGCGATCGTCAATCTGCTCCAAATACACCAGCGGTAGACGGATCGTCACGCCGTCATCGGGCTCGCCTTGGGCGAACCGATACCGCACTGGCAGCAACTGGCCACCAAGATCCAGTTGCTCAGGAAAGTCATGCTTGACCAATTGAACCGGTTCGCTTGCAAGGTCATCGATGGTCAATGCCAGCGCCGACCGTGACGTCGCGTCGGCATGCCGCCACCAGTTTTGAAGCGAACGGAGCCCAATGACCTCCTGCGGAAGCCGGGCGTCCCATAGCGTTTGCCGATCGATGGGCCCCCGCAACACAGTGCGACGGCGCAGGCGATCCTCGACTTGCATAATGACGCGGCGACTATTACGAGCAGTGGCCAGTTCGGGGATTCCAAAGTCGTCATCGGAATCAACCAACACTTGATTAATAAAGCACTGCCGTGCAGCCTCGGGGTCGATTGGCTCAAGGTTCACGCGGCGGTCGTTGCTCACCGTGAGACCACGCAACGTGATCCGCTCCTTGGCCATGACGCACCCACGCCGGGCATTCCATTGCGGCGTGTCGTACTCACGGCGAACCAAATGCGAGGCCACCCGAACGATCCAACCGGGCTGCACTGTTGCGCAAGTGCGACCCCACAGACGGCTCGTCTCCACAAGTTCGCCGGCCATCACCCACGGCGGTGACTTGGTTGCCAGCACGCTCGAAGGATGAATGCGAAAACGACGTCCCGACGGTGTCTCGTACTGGCCGTCATCGATACGCCGTCCCACCTGCATCACCACGCCGGCGAGTAAGGCACGGTGGATGGGGTTAGGCCGCGGGCTACTCGAGCGATGCGCCAAGATTCCCGGTTCGCGGAGCGCCCGACGCAGTTGGCTGTGAATGTCGCGCCATTCCAAGAGCCGCACCCAAGACACAAAGTGATCGCGGCACCATCGCCGCGTCGCCGAGGCGCCGTGTTCACGCCATCGTTGAATACACCGATCCCACAGTGCCAGCAGCGCCATGAAATCCGACTCGCACCCTCGTGGCAGAAGACGCCGATGGGCTATGTCAGCCGCGGACTCCTCGCCGGTGGGCCGCAGCCTCGGATCAGCAAGCCCCATGACCGCAGCGATGACCGACACTTGTTCAAGACACCCGCTTTGGCCAGCAGCCAGCAGCACTCGCGCCACGCTTGGCTCCAGCGGCAGTGCAGCCATTTCGCGGCCCATGGGCGTGATGGCGTCTTGGGCCATCGCGCCAAGATCTTCTAAATGCCGCCGCGCACCGCGAACGGAAGTGGGTCGAAGCGGATCCAGAAACGGGAAGGTCTCCGGGTCGCCAAGTTCCATCGCAGCCATACGCAGCAGTACGCCAGCGAGATCGCACCGTCGAATTTCTGGATCGAGTTCCGCCGGCCGATCATCAAAATGACACTGGCTGTAGAGCCTGATGCATGCCCCGGCCGCAACTCGCCCCGCACGCCCTGCTCGCTGTACTGCCGAAGCTTGGCACACATCCTCGATGGGTAGTCGTTGCAATCGCCGCCTTGCAGACCATCGACCAACTCGAACGAGCCCGGAATCTATGACACCTCGCACCGATGGAACCGTCAGCGAGGTCTCGGCCACATTGGTGCTGCAGATAATGCGGCGTGTCTTGCTCGCCGCTACGACCCGCTCCTGCGCGGCAAGGGATAACCTCGCATGCAGCGGCAACACTTCCCGATTGGGAAAGGCACCTTCGAGCCGTCGCATGCACTCCCGGATCTCCCGCTCGCCCGGCAAAAAGACCAGCACGTCACCCTGGCCGCCGATGGTTGTCTCGATTCGCTTGGTCGCGTGGACTACAGCGGCCGCGAGCGCCTCCATATCACCTTGTGGTGGAGGTTGGTCCCAGTACTGGATGTCTACCGGATAGGTGCGCCCAGGCACTTCGATGATGGGCGCATCGGAAAAGTGCTCGGAGAATTGCCCTGCATCGATGGTGGCCGAGGTGATGACCACCCGCAACTCGGGCCGCCGATCCATGAGTTGTCGGACCAGCCCAAGCAAGAAGTCGATGTTGACGCTTCGCTCGTGCGCTTCATCGATGATGATGGTGTCGTAGCGCTCCAGCCGTCGATCACCTGCCAGTTCCGCCAGCAGCATGCCGTCGGTCATGACCCGAACAATGGTGCTGGCCGAATCGGATCGATCGAAGCGAACGCGATGCCCGACCAGATCGCCTGGTGTCGTACCAAGTTCTCGGGCGATTCGATTGGCAACCGCTCTTGCTGCGACGCGGCGTGGCTGAGTGCAAGCGATGTCTCCAAAGATGCCGCGGTCCGCGGCCATGGCGAACTTGGGCAATTGCGTCGTTTTTCCTGATCCAGTTTCACCGACCACCACCACGCACGGCGAGTCACGGATGGCTGCGATGATGTCATCGCTGCACGCGTGAATCGGCAAGTGCCCTTGAACTGATGTATTTGGAATGCTCGCCGCTCGGCGGTGGGTCTCGCTGCGAGATGCCCTGATTCGCTGAGCGATCTTGTCAAGACCCGATGTAATCACGTCTCCATGCCGCCCCTTGAGTCGCCGCAACCGACGGCGAATGGAACGGCGATCTCGAACCATGCACAAATCGATGTCGCCCCTCAACTGCTTGATCCGCTGCTCAACTTCGTGGTCAGTGGGCATGTTTACCTAGGGTACCGCCCTTGCACTCTCATTCGAGTTCCTGATAGTCTCAGCCCCAACGCTCGTTAGGAGTACCAGTGCCGGTATTCCTTTTGGCACAAAACTGGGCCTATGCTGGGAGCCAGAGTGGAATGATCATGATTGAACAGGTGCTGACGATGATCACATCGGCAGCGCTGTCCATTCCAGACCCTGGCATCCCCACTGCCCCGATGCCTTCGATGCTCGACCCAAAGGGAGCACCGAGCGAAATGATTCTGGGCATCACGTGGTTGCTCGTTGGTATCTGCGGGCTCATTGGCTTGGTCGTGCTTGCCATGATCTTCTTTGCCGTCGTGCGATGCCGTAGCTCTGAGGAGGATCAGACCGAACCAGCACAGATCTATGGGTCCAACCCGATTGAACTGGCATGGACAGTCATTCCGCTGATGATCGTATTTGTGCTCTTTCTGGTGAGCGCACGAGGAATCTTTGACATTCAGAAGACCTCGCCCCCAGATGGGGCCTTTGAGGTTCGGATCATTGGGCATCGCTGGTGGTGGGAGTTCGACTACGGCGACTTCGCCACAGCGGCCGAACTGCATGTGCCCATCGACGATGGCAAACCCACCGATCTCTACCTAACGCTTGAATCTGACGACGTTGCGCATTCCTTCTGGGTGCCACAACTGGGCGGTAAAACAGACGTCATCCCAAATCGCATCAACCACCTGTGGCTACAGGCCTCGGAAGCTGGCACGTACGTGGGACAGTGCGCCGAGTACTGTGGCAATCAGCACGCCAACATGCTCATCACCATCATTGCCCAGCCACGCGAGCAGTACGACAAGTGGGCGGCCAACCAGCGACAAAACGCCGTCGAAGACAAAGCCGTTGCCGCGGGCAAACACTTGTTTCTACGAACCGCCTGCATCAATTGTCATACCGTACGAGGCACCGTGGCCAATGGCACCTTTGCGCCAGACCTCACGCACTTGATGAGCCGCGACACCATTGCTTCGGGTATGGCGAGAATCACACCGGACAACCTTCGAGCATGGGTCTGGGACCCACAGAACATCAAGCCGGGATGCGAAATGCCCTCCATGAAACTCTCTCATGAGGAAGTCGACCTCGTGTGTGCCTATCTGGAGACGTTGCAGTGACCATACTTCAACAGCCACTGAGTCCCTCTCGCGGCGTGCCAGCCCTCTCGCGGCTACACGAGTGGGTCGCTACGACTGACCACAAGAAGCTCGGTGTGATGTATGTCACCGCGGGATTGATGTTCTTTGTCATCGCCGGAATTGAAGGGATGCTGATGCGTTGGCAACTGGCTGGCCCCGGCCAAGCCATCCTGATGCCCGATGATTTCAACCGTCTGTTCACGATGCACGGCACCACGATGGTGTTCTTCGTGGGCATGCCGATTCTCTTTGGTACCGCCAACTTCATCGTTCCCCTTCAGATCGGAGCACGTGACTTAGCGTTCCCACGCCTCAACGCCTTTGGCTTCTGGCTGTTCCTGCTCGGTGGTCTGCTGCTGTACTTCTCCTACTTTGGGGGGCAAGGCCTGCAAGGCATGGGGTCAGCCCCGGACGTGGGCTGGTTTGCCTACGCGCCGCTGTCCGAACGAACGTTCTCACGCGGCCACAGCACCGACTACTGGATTCTGGGCATCCTGCTCTCAGGCATTGGCAGCACCACCACGGCCATCAATCTCATTGCCACGATCATTGGCATGCGATGCCCGGGCATGAGCCTGATGAAGATGCCCTTGCTTGTGTGGATCCTCCTAGTCGACTTCATTCTGGTGCTCTTCGCGCTCCCCCCACTGGCAGCGGCTCAGTGCCTGCTACTCTTTGACCGAACGCTGGGCGCACACTTCTTTGATACACAGGCTGGCGGGTCGGCGCTCTTGTGGCAGAACCTGTTCTGGTTCTTCGGGCACCCCGAGGTCTACATTCTGATCCTGCCGGCATTTGCCTTCACCTCTGAGATCGTTCCAGTCTTCTCGCGCAAGGTCATCTTTGGCTACCCACTCATGGTGGCGGCCAGCATGGCGATCTGCTTTATCAGTTTGACCGTCTGGGCCCATCACCTCTTTGCCGTTGGCATGAGCCCGATCGTCAATGCCATCTTCATGGGTTCGACCATGCTCGTGGCCGTCCCCACGGGCATCAAGATGTTTAACTGGACTGCCACAATGATTGGTGGCAAGATTCGATTCCACACGCCAATGCTCTTCTCCATCGGATTCCTGTGCCAGTTCCTGCTAGGGGGCCTCACTGGCATCTTTGTGGCAACGGTCCCGTTTGACTGGGCCGTGAGCGATTCCTACTTTCTCGTCGGACACTTCCATTACGTGCTCTTTGGCGGACTGCTCTTTGCCATCTTCTCGGGCATCTACTACTGGTTCCCAAAGGTCACCGGGCGCATGCTCAGTGAAACCTTGGGCAAGTGGCACTTCTGGTTGCTGATAATCGGTTTCAACCTGACGTTTGGACCAATGCACGTCTCAGGCTTGCTTGGGATGCCCCGACGCATTTATACCTACCACGAAGAACGTGGCTGGGAACTTTGGAATCTGCTGTCATCGATTGGGGTGCTGGTCCAAGTCGTCGCCATCGCATTCTTCGTACTCAATGTGCTGTACTCACTGTTCAAAGGTCGCAAGGCCGGAGATGATCCGTGGGATGCATGGACGCTTGAGTGGTCGACGACCTCCCCGCCGCCAGCATGCAATTTCGAAGAAATCCCTGTTGTACACAGCAGGCGACCGCTGTGGGATCTGAAGCATCCCGATGACCCGGACTGGAAGTACGAATGAGGATGCGACCATGACAACCATGTCAGCACAGTCTGCGTCCCCACCGGCGATGACGCCCCCACCAGCGCTGTCTCAGAAGACCAAGTGGTCACACGGCAGAGTTGCCGTGGTCATGCTCATCGTGACGGAGATTTGTTTCTTCGGAACGATCATCGCAACCTACTTGTTCTACATCGGCCGCGATATCAACCCGCCCTACCCCCAGGACGTACTAGAAGTATCGATCGCCCCACTCAAAGTGGTCTTCAATAGCATCTTCCTGCTCACGAGCAGCATCTGGATTGTCCTGGCGGTCAAGTCCTTGGCCGCAGGCAAACACCTCGCCTTCCTCTTCTGGTGGGGACTGACCATTCTCTTTGGCATCGAATTCCTCGTCGGAACGGGCTTCGAGTGGTATGGAATGATTGTCAACGATGGCGTGTGGATGGGAACGAACGTATTCGGATCGTGCTTCTACACACTCGTCGGGTTCCACGCATTCCACGTGACAATGGGCCTGATCATTCTGTCGCTCGTCTGGGTGCTTGCCCTGCTTGGCAAGGTGCCCACACGCCAACTTGAGAAAGTGGATTTGGTGAGTTGGTACTGGCACTTCGTCGACGGCATCTGGATCGTCGTCTTTACCGTCGTTTACATTCTGGGGAACTGATCGAACACACTATGAGTGACGCAACCAATCAAACTCAGAACACGCCTGAACCCATCAAGCTGCCCGCCCCCACCGCGTCGCCGCTGATCACGGCCTTTGGGATGACACTGGGTGTCACGGGCATTGTCACCAACTGGACTGTCGCAGTCGCAGGTGTCATCTTGCTGTTGATTGGCGCCACCAAATGGTTCCTCGAAGTGCACCCGGACTCACATGAGGTCGAGGCGCCCACTCCGGTCACCAAGCCAACGCCAATTGAAACGCGAATGCACAAGGTGGCCCACCTCACCAACGACATGACCCACCGAGCTCGGCTGCCTCTGGAAATCCATCCCTACTCAGCTGGAGTCAAAGGCGGTCTCATCGGCGGAGCCTGCATGGCCATCTTTGCCGTGGCATGGGGCTTGATTACTCAGGGCAGCCTGTGGTACTCGGTCAATCTGCTTGCTGGCTCCATGCTGACGGGCTATTCGGAGATGACCACCGAAGAACTTGCTGCATTCCATACCGGCGGGCTTATTGCCGGAACAGTTATTCAGTTGGCTATGTCCGTCTTTGTTGGCCTGCTGTACGGCGTCATGCTGCCACTGATTCCTCGATTCCCCCTACTTGTGGCAGCCATCGTGGTGCCCCTTGTCTGGACTGGGTTGTTCTGGGCAAGCATGAGCGTGGCTAGCCCCGCACTTGCAGCACATCTGAACTGGCCGTGGTTCATCGCCTCTCAGGTCATCTTCGGTCTGGTCACCGCCATGGTCATCATGCGATCGGAAAAAATCGGCACGATGCAGAACTGGAGTTACCTCGAACGGCTCGGCATCGAAGCAAAGGGCATACGCGAAATGGGAGGCGAAGAAGAATGAGTCCACGATTCACTTTTTCAATCGCCTCGTTGCTCATGCTTTCGCTCGCTGGTTGCGACTGGATGCCTGGCAAACCAGAGCGTCCACAGGTCGACCGAGGAAACTCGGCCGCCGACCTCGACTTCACCTCACTCTGGAGTACCCGCTGCGCCGGTTGCCACGGCACAGATGGCGACTGGGGTGGCGCGCGGCCCATGAACGATGCGGTCTATCAGTCAATCGTCACCGATGACTATCTTCGAACCGTGACCTCCAATGGGATCGACCAGACGCTCATGCCCGCCTTTGTCGACACTCAGGGCGGCGAACTGACCAGCGAACAGATCGACATCATTGTCAAAGGAATCCGATCCACATGGGGCAGTGGTCCCAAAGTGACCGGTGCCCCACCCCTGACTGGATCACTTGGCACAGTAGCCAAGGGGGCCGTTGTCTTCACGGCCTATTGCAGCGGTTGTCATGGCGACACTGGCAGCGGCGGATCGGCCGGCAGCGTCATCGACCCGTCTTACCTCGCACTGGTCAGCGACCAATCGCTTCGATCCGCCGTCATCTGCGGTCGCACCGATCTTGGCATGCCCGACTGGCGAGGCCTGCACGGTCAACAGGCCGCCGAAGCACGAAACGGCTTGCCCGACTTGACCGACACGCAGGTGTCCGATGTCGTGGCTTGGCTGGCCTCGCACCGCATCGAGTACCCCGGTCAACCCTACCCAGTACTTGAGCAACCCGGTACCGGAAGGAGTGAGTGAGATGGAAAAGCAATTCGACTATCGGACAGCCCCCGACCCCGAGATGCTCGGCGATGCCTCTGGGCCAGCACCATCCCGCCGCGGGTTTCTCTTCTGGATGGGCGTCACCTTCAACGGCATCGCCGCCGTGCTCATCGGCATTCCGGTCGTTGGCTACATCATCTCGCCGTGGAAACAAAGTGGATGGCAGGCGTGGGTCACGCTCAAGAAGGTTGATCAGTACCGCAAGGGCCACACGATCATCGATGAGTATGTCAACCCGTTCAAAACACCGTGGGATGGCTACACGGCCAACATTCCATGCTGGGTCCGTCACGATGAGTCGGGCAACTTCACGGTCTTTGCAATCAACTGCACGCACCTTGGATGCCCGGTCCGTTGGTTCCCGCAATCCAATTTATTCATGTGTCCATGCCATGGCGGCGTGTATTACTCCGATGGCAGCCATGCCGCCGGTCCGCCGCCGCGTGGTCTTTACAAGTACGAAACCAGGGTCAAGAATGGGCACTTGGAAGTAAAAGCAGGCCGGCTGCCAACACTCCAACAGTCCGTCTGATGGTGCACATGCGATGAAGAGCCGAACACTCAACTGGTTTGAATCCCGCCTCCACTTGGCCGAGGTCATCGGTCCGTCTGCGACCCACCCAGTACCTCGAACGGCCAAATGGTGGTACGTCTTCGGATCAATGACGCTGGTGCTGTTCATCTGCCAGGTCGTCACAGGTATTTCCCTGTCGTTGATCTACATACCGTCGGCCGGCCAAGCCTTTGAGTCTCTGGACTACATCACCTTCCAACACAGCATGGGGTGGTTCCTGCGGGCACTGCACGTCTGGGGAAGTCACTTGATGGTCGCGGCCATGACCATCCACATCATTCAAGTCTTCCTCTTTGGTGCCTTCAAGTACCCGCGTGAGTTGACGTGGATCGTGGGCGTCTTCCTCTTCTTGTGCACCATTGGCATGGCCTTCACCGGACAGGTGCTGCGATGGGACCAAGACTCCTACTGGGGCTTGGGCGTTGGCATGGCGATGGCCGGACGCATCCCCTGGATTGGCCCGGGCGTCGTGCACTTCATCCTCGGCGGCGCCATCATCGGCGGCGAAGCGCTCAGTCGCTTCTTCACCCTGCACGTCTTTGTGATCCCCGGCATACTCATTGGTCTGATCGGTCTGCACTTGCTGCTGGTCGTCAAGTGCGGTATCAACGAGAAACCTACACCCGGTGTGCTCGTGGACAAACAGAACTACCGCGAGAACTACCACAAACTGGTTGAAAAACGTGGCATGCCCTTCTTCCCCAATGCCGCAAGTCGCGACATGATCGCATGTGGGCTGACGCTGGGCTTCCTCTTCTTCTGCGCGATGATGTTTGGACCGGCGGGACCATCGGGCGAACCCAACCCGGCCTACATCGATACGGCCCCCCGTCCGGACTTCTACTTCCAATCCTCCTTTGCGGTCCTTGCGTTGCTACCGCCGTACATGGAAACGTTCTTGATCATCGGGTTCCCGATCCTCGCAGTAGGTGCGGCGATCCTGCTCCCCTTCTTATCTGGCGGGGGCGAGAAACACTGGAGCCGCCGGCCAATATCGGTGCTCTTCATCGTGACACTCATGCTCGCCCTCTCGACCCTGACCTACCTGGGCTTCCAGTCACCTTGGTCGCCGGTCATGGACGCGTGGAGCGGCATGACCACACCAAAGAATTACTTGCAAGGCCGTTCGCCTCTGCAGTTGCAAGGTGCGCTGGTCATTCAGAACAAACAGTGTCGAAACTGCCACGCCTTGGAAGGACTGGGCGGCCATCGCGGTCCAGAACTCGATGACGTGGCCACACGACTCAATGGCGACCAACTGATTCGGCAGGTGATTCAGGGCGGGGGCAACATGCCCGCCTTTGGCAGACACATCTCGCCAGAAGAAACCACCGCCGTGGTCTCCTTCATGTTGACGCTGCACGACCGATGGGAACACGAACGGGCCTCGGCTTATTCGATCGAGCCCCAACCGACCCAGGACAAGGATCCGCCGGTCTTCTAGTAGCGCCGTTAGGAGAAATCAGTTCTCCTAACCGCCTGATCGTCGGAGCCTTGCTCGACTTACACTCTGAACATGTCCGACGCCACCCGGGCCATCTTGTCGTCGTGGACACTTGAGCCATGGCCGCTGACCCTTTGCGTGGTCGCTGCGATCGTGTACCTCCGAGGGTGGACGGGCCTGCGACGCACCATGCCCCAGCAGTTTCCGCCTTGGCGACCCGTGGCCTTTGTGGCAGGTCTGCTGAGTTGTTGGATCGCCATCGCATCGCCGCTGGATGCCTTTGCTGGACTCTCGTTGCAAGTGCACATGGCCCAGCACGTCCTACTCATGCTCATTGGGCCACCGCTCATCCTGCTTGGATCGCCAGGTATCCCCCTGCTTCGCGGCCTGCCTCCAGCGATTCGACGTGAATGGATCGGACCCTTCCTCGCATCCCAAGGCGTGCGTCGTGGCTTCCATGTGCTCACACATCCCGTCACCGGTTGGGTCGCCTTCGTCGCAGCAACCTGGCTCTGGCACTTACCAGCCTTATACGAACTGGCGTTGCGAAGTGATCTGTGGCACGAAGTCGAACATGCGGTCTTTCTCTCAGCCTCACTCTTGTTCTGGTGGCCGGTCGTGCAACCCTGGCCAAGCGAGCGAGTCTGGCCGCCAATCGCCATCGCTTGCTACCTCCTGACCGCGGGTCTGCAAGGGACCATCTTCTCGGCCATATTCGTCTTCTTCGAACAACCGATCTACAACCACTATGCCACCACATCTCCACTTCTTGGGATGACTGTCTTGCAAGATCAATCCGCCGCGGGCGCCATCATGTGGGTCGGCGGTGGCATCGCCTTCATCGCCGCGGCCTCCATTCTGGTTCGGAACTGGTTGCACGGGACCGCACAAATGACCCTGATGCCCGTTGGCAGCGTGCTAGGCAACCGCACCATCTCACTTGCCATGCTTGGTAGTGCTGGATCGATCCGAACGCTCAAGCCAAGTCGGCGGGGCCCCAACGACCTCCTGCAAGCCCGGCTCCTCGGTCGCATGCTCGCATCGCTTCGCGTGCGACGCGTCGCGCAGAGCATCATGCTTCTCCTGGCCGCCGCCATCATCATCGATGGACTGCTCGGGCCAACCTTGTCGCCAATGAATCTTGCAGGCATCTTGCCTTGGACATACTGGCGTGGGTTTGTCATCATCGCCCTACTTCTGGCAGGCAACGCATTCTGCTGGACATGCCCGTTCATGCTGCCCCGTGAACTAGGCAAGAGATGGTTCCGGCCAATCCGAGCGTGGCCCAAGGCAATGCGATCCAAGTGGATCGCCGCGGCGCTCCTGCTGGCCTACCTGTGGTCCTATGAAGTGTTCAGTCTGTGGGATTCGCCTTGGTGGACCGTGTGGGTCATCATCGGATACTTCACCGCCGCCTTGGTCATTGACTCCTGCTTCCGTGGCGCTGCCTTCTGCCGATGGGTGTGCCCGATCGGCCAATTCCACTTTGTCGAATCCATGATCTCGCCACGGGAAGTCGCCGCCCTTGACACCAACACGTGCGAGCGATGTACAACCAACGACTGTATCCAAGGCGGATCGGGTGGTCGCGGATGCGAGTTGGACCTGTACATCCCCACCAAGCAAGGCAACTACGACTGCACCTTCTGCATGGACTGCGTCCGAGCGTGCCCGCACGACAACGTGGGTCTCATCACCCGCCCACTGCACCGCGACACGCTGCTGGGTTCGTGGCGTGGCGCCATCGGTCGCATTGGAAACCGTCCCGACATTGCCGCCATTGCCGCAATCCTCACATTTGGCGGCTTTGCCAATGCACTTGGAATGGTCGGACCGGTTCTGGATTTTCAAGACGCTATGGCCCAACGATGGGGATTGTCTACACACCTACTGCCAGCGACCATGTCGCTGATCGTCGCAACGGTGCTGGTGCCAGCGATCGTGCTGTGGCTCTTTGGCGTGCTTGGTCGCCTGCTAAGCCAGTCCACCGAGTCGGTCCGCACGCTTTCATGCCGACTCTCACTGGCTTTGATTCCCATGGGCTTTGCCATGTGGTTGGTGCACATGCTCTTTCACCTCTTCACTGGTCTTGGCACAATTGTCCCGGTGACGCAGCGGGTGGCCATGGATCTTGGCAGTTCACTCGGCCCGCCCGCATGGATTCTCGCCTGCTGCTTGAACATTCCCGATTGGGTGCTGCCCCTTGAATTGCTCCTTCTGGACGCAGGACTGGTCATGACCATCGTCGTGCTGCATCATCTATCGCGAGAAGTCTCGGCGCCCGGTCGCGCCGGCCGCACGCTGGCACTCTGGAGCCTCGCACCGCTGGCTCTCTTTGTTGTCGGCGTCTGGATCGTGCTGCAACCCATGCAAATGCGAGGCACACTGCTCCCATGACGCGTACCGCCACCATGCTGATCGCTTGTATTGCCACCGCCACGATGGCCGACAGTGGCTTAGTTCGGCTCAGCGAACGAGCCGGACCATGGCGCGTAACGGCTCTGACCGATCCCACACCCCTTCGCCCAGGACCGGTGGACTTCTCCGTCCTGATCCAAGACCCTGACACCAACAAGGCCGTACTCGATGCTGCCATCACCATCGAACTACATCAGTTGGAAGCGGGCTTGGCGATGCGTGTACCAGCCACAACTGAGTCTGCCGACATGAGGCTGTTGTACGCGGCGAACTTCGTACTTCCAGAGATGGGTCAGTGGAATGCCGTCGTCGTCGTAGACCGCGAGGGAGTGCAGGTTCGTGTCCCACTCCAGTTCACCGCAGCGGCCCCACCACCGCCTTGGCTGGACCTGTGGCCATGGCTCCTTCCGGCACCCGTGGCGTTGGGCCTGTACGCTGCCAACCGCCGGCTCGTGGCACCCCACACACATGACCACCAACCCGCCTGATACCGAACCCAACACGCCACGATCGCTCGGTCAGCGCATTGGGTGCGTCACCATCATCATGGTTGTAGCCGTTGGCATTGGTCTGGTGGGATACGAATTCATTCGTGTCAATCGACTGGTCGCCAACTACCAACATCGGTTTGCCACATGGACACAGGTCGATGCTTCGGCCATCGACCAAACCGAAGTCATCACCGAGCCAACCTTCTTCTTTGCTAGCACCATCACGCTTCACGGCAGCACCGCCGAAGTGGCCATGCTCGGCGGCGATGCCACCTTGCATGGACAGTACCAAGGCGATGTGCACTTCCTTGGACGCTATTTCGACCTGACCCCCGATGCCCAGATCATGGGCAATCTCGTCATTCAGGGCAGCCGCCACGTCACCCTTCGTGGAATGGTCAAGGGCCGCGTGGAGGGCTCATGGGACCGGCTCTTTGGCAATGCCCAAAGCCAAACCGGAACCACAAGCTCCGATGCACCGTAGTCTGTACGAAGAAGTACCGAAAGGACCCTAGCCATGGCCAAAGCCGTCATCGATCCCGCAGAAGTCCGACGATTCGCGATGGAACTCAAGAAGTTCACCGAAACGATGTCCGAACAGATGACCGTGCTCAAAGCACGACACTCGCAACTCGGTCAGACCTGGCGCGATCAAGAGCATCGCAAGTTCACCGAAGAATTCGAACAGACCATGCGAAGCCTCGATCGCTTCCGCACACACGTCGTGGACCACGTGCCCTTCCTCGTACGCAAAGCACAACGGGCAGAAGACTACCTCAATCAACGCTAGGTTCGAATCGAGTGCGAGAACAAGCCGACAACAGAGCCGTCGAGTCCATGGGGCTGCTTCGCGCTCGCTTTGTCTCTACCGGAGAGACCGTCGGGCGGGTACTCGATGAGTGCCTCGGACAGGTTCGCCGCACGGAAAGTTGGCTGGCCAACGACTGCGTGATGCACTGGAAAATCGAAGCACGCAAACGCGAGCAGAAACTCTCTACCGCCTTGGCAGATCTGCAACGCGCCCAAATTGCCCGGCCAGATGTCGACCCCCGTTCCTTCTTCGATCAAAACCGCGCCATTCGCAAAGCCAAGGATCGCCGCGAAGAGGCCGCCCTGAAGTTGCGCCGGATCAAATACTGGCAGATTGAACTGCAACGCCAACTCGTCAAGTTACGTGGGCGCCTCCAACCCATGCAAACCTGGACCGAACTGGATGTTGCCAACTGCGTCGCTTGGCTCCGCGCCTTGGAGCAGCACCTCGATGGATACCTGACCGAAAAACCCCCCGCTCCCGATGCGTCCTTGGCTGACAGCAGCGATCCCAGTTCCGATGATCCTGCCAATGCTGATTCGGAGGACACGCCATGAGCCTGTATGCCCGCAGCGCCATCGCACGTGAAGAACTCCGCGCCCTGATGTTCCAGTGGGAGCAACTAGGCACACACTGGACCGATGAGCAGTACCAGCGGGTGGGTATGCAGTTCATCGAGCCAGCCATGACAACGCTGCGTGCAGTGGAACAAGCCCTTCAGGAAATGGACGGGGTGCTGGAGAAGGTTCAGAAGGAATGCGGATGGGAGTCCTAGTAGTCGCCCTGCTACCATTGGCCCCCGGGCCACCCTCATGACGACACGAAGTCTCCTCGAACTCAATCTTGCGTATCTGACCGATCTTGAGTCCCTGCTCGAGGAGGCCTCAACCACTCCGTTGGCGGCCAAGGCAAACTGTGACCGATTGATCCGCCAGGCCTCCGTGGCACGCACCGAGGCCATCGAAAAAATTCAGCAGGCTACTGAACAAAGTCACGACAAGTCCAAGAAGGAATACGACACCACGATCGATCGCATCACCTCCGATGCCGACATGCGATTGATGCGTGCCTCGGGCCGACGTAAAGTCAAACGAGATTCCATCCTTGACAACAAAGACCAAATCCACTCCAAGGCGACCGAACGTGCCGGCCAAGATGAATGGCTTGCCGAAAGCATGTACGAATCGGGGACGATGCAGGCCCTCCTTGACGATCGTCGTGGAAAAATTCACAGCGACTCCGTTCACGCCCGCGTGAGCCAAGCCATGCGAGCGGTGTACATCACCGACGACCTTGACACCATCGCGGCAGCCAGCCAAGCACCCGATGTGGTGGTCGATGAAGCATCCATCGACCAGAAACTCGATGACATGGAGACACTGCTCGCCGGGCTTGCAGAGTCAAAGTGGCAACGATTCCTGCGCCGCACGATCATGTCCCTGTCGCCAATTCTTGGAGGCGGTTTGGGATGGGGTCTCGCTCGTGCCATGCCAAACACCCCCACCGCAATCTGGCTTGCACCCCTTGCAGGCGTGATCGTGGGCGGACTGATTTCGGTGTTGATCTCGATGAGCCACAAAGGTTCGCAACGGCGGCGTGGGATGAAAGTACACCTCCATGCCAGCGAGGCCTTGGCTGGATCTCGCCATCGCCAGCAACACCTCGCGGCCACGTTCCAGGCACAGGACACCACACATCGCAAGCAGCGAGATCAGCTCATCGGTGAGGTACACGACCGTCTACAGGAGCGTCTCGACGGATTCAGTCCTGATGTTCGAGTTCTCCTTGAACAACTCGAGGAGGCGTACAACCACGACTGCCATCAGATTCAACAAGAACGCGATGAGGCCGCCGAGGCAGCTCATGCCGCCCATACCAACACGGAAGCACACCTCAACAAGACCCTCGAAACCTCAATCGCCTCCGCCCAGGCGGCCTATCAAACAGTCACGGAACGCGCACAGTCAAAGAGTGCCGCCGCCATCGCCGCGCTGCACACCCGCTGGAATGAAGTGCAACCTCGCCTTCGTGATGAGTTGGAGGCCATCGCGCATCGGGGGCAGGCCGCTCGGCCCACTTGGACAAGCCCCGACCTGCTCGCCAGCATGTCCTCCAAAGATCGGATCCGCGACATCGCCGTGGGGCAAATTCAAATCGATGAAAAAACATTCGGCCAGCGAGTGCCCCACGACTACCCATGGGATGGGCCCGAGCCAGTTACGAATCTCCCTATCGCAGCAGATCTTGACACTCGCGGTGGCCTCTTGATTCGCTACGACCGCGCCCACCGCAGTGAAGCCATGGACATGGCCAGAGCGACGCTCCTGCGAGTGCTCACCTCCAATCCGCCAGGCATGACGCAACTCACGCTGGTGGATCCCATCGGCCTGGGTGAAACATTCGCAGGATTCATGCACCTAGCCGACCTAGAAGATGTTCAGGTCGTCTCGCGAGCGTGGACCGACACAACTCATATCAGCCAGCAATTTGAACGCATCTCAGCACACATGGAAACGGTCATTCAATCGTTGCTTCGCAATGAATTCGCATCGCTGGCCGAGTACAACGAGCAAGCGGGCGCCATCGCCGAGCCCTACCACATCGTCGTCTTGGCAGACTTCCCCGCGGGCCTAACCGAATCTTCCGCAAAACGCTTGGCTTCGATTCTCAGCAGCGGCCAGCGGTGCGGCGTCCTGACCATCGTGCTGCACGACCGCGACGCCCCCGTACCAGACGCCCTAGAGGGCGTGCTGGAGGACTTCCCATGTCTTCGAATCAGCCATGACGACAATGCATGGCACGTCACCGACCCACCACTGGAACAATTCCAATTCCTACCCGACGCAGCGCCCGAGGATCACGAACTCACCGACGTCGTTCGACGCATCGGCCAAGCCGCCACAGGGGCGCACCGCGTCGAGGTTCCCTTCGAACACATCGCCCCAGATGACGATCACATCTGGACTCGAAGCACCGCTGATGAAATCCGCATCGAACTGGGGCCCAGTGGGGCCAATCGCTTGCAGGACTTCGTACTGGGCCCAGGCACGACCCAGCACGCACTGATCGCTGGTCGCACCGGTTCTGGTAAGTCAACACTGCTGCACGTCTTGATCACCAACCTGGCAATGTGGTACTCACCCGATGAAATCGAATTCCACCTCGTCGACTTCAAGAAGGGTGTTGAATTTCAAACCTATGCCGCTAATCAACTGCCCCACGCCAGAGTCGTGGCCATCGAGAGCGACCGCGAATTCGGTCTCAGTGTGCTGCGACGCCTCGATGAGGAGTTGCGACGACGCGGACAAATGTTCCGCGACGCAGGCGTGCAAGACATTGGGACTTGGCGTGAACGCCAGTCCGAGCGTATGCCCCGCATTCTGCTGGTGGTCGATGAATTCCAAGAGTTCTTCATCAACGATGATGCCGTTGGGCAAGAAGCCGGCATGCTGCTGGATCGACTCGTGCGACAGGGCCGTGCCTTTGGCATGCATGTGCTCATGGGCAGCCAAACGCTCGGCGGCGCCTTCTCGCTGGCACGCAGCACGATGGGGCAGATCGGCGTACGCATCGCCCTGCAATGCGATGAAGCCGACTCATATCTCATTCTTAGTGACGACAATCCAGCCGCGCGGCAGCTTCGCCGCCCGGGCGAAGCGATTTACAACGACGCGGGCGGGAAGATCGACGGCAACGCCCCATTCCAAGTGGCGTGGCTCAACGACAGCACGCGGGACACGTACCTGAAAACCCTGCATGCCAAAGCTGGCGATCACGGCCTCGGACAGTTCGTGTTTCGCGGCAACATCCCCTCCCTCCTGCCCGGCCATGAGTCGATCACGCCGCTGCTCGAATGCGACAACTGGCCCGAGGCGGCCGAACTCGATCTCATTTTGGGCGACCCCCTCGCCATCAAAGAGTGCACCACGGTGCCGCTGCGGCGTCAGTCTGGAGGCAATCTCATGCTCGTGGGTCAGCACTCCGAGGCTGCCCAATCTGTACAAATCGCCAGCCTCTTGCAATCCGCGGCGATCCTGCCCCCGACGTCCGATCACACCCAATCTGGACTCATGGTGTGGCTGCTTGACGGTGTGCCACCCGACGCGGCCTTTGGCGGCCGATTGGCTGCGTTCGCCCAGCAACTTCCCCACCAAGTCGTGCGAGTCACCGCCCGCAATGCCGACGAAGAATTGCAGAAGATTGCCGCCATTCTGTCAGCGAGACAACGTGACCAAAGCACCGGCGGGGCGACCCTGCTGCTGCTGGGGCTGGAACCGCATCGGTTGGCACCGCTGCGACCCTCAGACGACGACTTCATGATGTCCATGGGCGATGACGATGGCCCCCCGCCGACCTCACAGATCTTCGCGGACCTCCTGCGGGACGGGCCGGCCTGGGGCATCCATTCCTCGTTGTGGTTCGATTCGCTCAACAACATGCTCCGAGGGCTAGATCGCAAATCACAAAGCATGTTCACCTACCGCCTGCTGTTCCAAATGAGCGCCAGCGATTCCGGACAACTCATCGACACGACCGCCGCGAGCGACTTGGGCCTGAATCGGGCGCTCCTCCACGAGGATGACACCGGTTCAATGGAAAAATTCCGCCCCTGGGCCATGCCCGATGCGAGCTGGCTGGCCGAGGTCGCGGCCCGTATCTCGAGCAGGCACTGCCGATAAAGTCCCCCTGACATCCGTCCTGGGGCCCCGCCGAACACCAAAAAACCCAAAAAATCAAACTTGTGCTCACACAGAAGGGGCATTGTCCCAATAGGTGGTATTGAAGCCCGGTGTCATTCGACTGCCGGTAAGCAGCCCGCAAGGACTAGACCACAATGCCAAGCACGACCACCAATCCCACAACCAGCACCATGCTCCTTCAACTGGGCAAAAATTGGGCCGTTTGTACTCGCAGTGCCATTCCGATCATCCTCGAGCGATTCTCTTCCCGCGCCGAGGCCATGGAATGGCAGCAGTACCACGAGGCTCGCCTCGCTCGCACGCGAGCAGCCTGACCCCGCCGCCCCTGGGAATAGTCCGCGCCGTGACGCCCCTCCAGATGAGCCCAGCGCCAAAGTTGAGCCTCGACTTCACCGGCAAGTTTGAGTCCGGGAAACTCCAAGCGAAAGCGAACCTGACCATCGGGCGCAAGCCGACAGGTAACTGAACTTCCTTTAATTCCACCACTGGACACTTCTCGGATGCCCTGAAGTGTCCGCAGGCTTTTTTATTGCACTCCGGATCGAATCAACCTGTATCCCCCGTACAGAAATATCCCTGCCAGAAGCGCATAGCCGACCTTCCACACGGTGATGCCCGGATACTCGAACGAGGCCAAAACCTGTATGAGCAGAAGGCTGCAAAGAAGAGTAGTAGTATTCCGGCGATAATCCTCATTCAAATCTCCATGCAGCGCAACTACGCGTCAGTAATAGCCACTGCGAATGAAAACCAACCGCCGGTTGTGTGAATTGCACGACCAACCAGATCCAGACGCTCTGATCGATCTAGCCATTATCCATCTATGGCGTAAAGAGCATGCAGAAGCAGAGAAAGTGATCGCTCAAGCCCGCGACCAGGCTGATGAAGAACAGTTGAAAAAGATCGACCTGCGCATTGCCGTGTGGAAAATGTCACTCGAATCCACCATGCGGTAGACTGCTCGGTCGCCCATGCCCATCGGAACCCGCCCAATCATCGCCTCTTGTCTCGCCACCGGCCTGATCATGGCCGGCTGTAGCCCCATTGAGCGCGCCGGTCCCCGAGCTCGGGGCGGATCAAGCATCAAGGACCTCGATGGCATGCAGCGGGACCAACTGCATCGCGGCACCATCGGTGCCGATACTGGCATTCTGGGATGGGATGACCGAAGCAGCGGCAGTTACGTGCCAACAGTCGTCCGTGGCTATGGCTTGGTGGTTGGTCTCGATAGCACCGGATCACGCGACATCCCGCCCAATGTTCGAGCGCACATGCTGGAAATCATGACCCGCCACGGCATCGGCTCGGAGCGATCAGGTTTTGGGCAGATTTCGCCCGAAACCATGCTCGACTCAGACGACACCGCCGTAGTCATTGTCGAAGCCATTCTGCCCCCAGGCGCCGTCGGGCGAACCCGCACGCCACCGGTGGCATCGGGCCGACTTCCCGAGATCCAACCTGGCACGACCTTCGACGTCCGCGTGCACGCCGACCCACGAACCGGAACAACCAGTCTAGAAGGCGGTCAGTTGTATTCGACGGATCTTCGACCAGGCCCGCTGCTCACCGGCAGCAAGCAAGCGCGACGCATGGCCATGGCCAGTGGGCCAATCTTCCTTAATCCATTTATCAGCGACGAAGCCGCCGCCCGAGGTGAACTGAATCTCCGCAATGGCCGCATCCTCGATGGCGGCGAAGCCATTGAAGACAGTCCCCTCAAACTCCAGTTGTATACGCCCAGTCACACCCGTATCAGAGTGCTGCAAAACGCAATCAACCGTCGCTTCCCCATCGAGCGGGGACAGCGTCACGAAACGGCCACCGGCGTGAGCGATGGCATCATTCAGATCACAATTCCGCCGTCCTATCGCAGCGACCCCGACCGATTCGTTCGCATCCTGCAACACGTCACGGTGCGACAGGTCGACATCGACCGCATCGCTGACTCCATCCGCCGCTCCCTGATCAAAGACCCCTCCGGAGCTTCGACGGCGTACTGGCGGTGGGTGGCACTGGGGCCTTCGGCCCTCCCGGCCGTGCAAGCCTTGTACGACTTTCCCGAACAAGGACCGCGATTGGCCGCGCTGCGAGCGGGCGCGGACCTAGGTGATCCACAGGTCGGTGAGCACCTCAGAGAAATGACCCGCTCGAGCCTGCTGGCCGAACGACTTGAGTCGGCGCACCTGCTAGCGACGCTTCCTCGCGAACCTCGGTCCGACAACGCCCTTCGGAAATTGCTCGATGATGAGGATATTGAAGTGCGATTCCGCGCCTACGAGGCACTCGAACGCCGTGGCAGCGGACTGGTTCGCCGCAGCATGGTGGGCGACCGATTTGCCCTGCACGAAGTCCCCTCGAGTTACTCCACGATCTACGTCACCCAGACCAAGGAACCGCGCATCGTGATCTTTGGCGAAGATCTGCAGATCGATCGGCCCATCACGCTTGGGCTATGGGACAACGAGATCATCATCAAGGACGTCGCCGAGGATGACACCATCGAGGTGTTGTCGCGAACCGGACCTGGCGGCAGCATGATCATTGATCGCATTTCGCCCGACCTGCAGGAGTTCATACTGCTTCTGTCCCACACCCCGACGGTCCAAGACCCCTTGCCCGGCCTGGATCTGCCCTACAGCCGCGTGGTGGGCACCCTGCACGGCATCTGGTCGGCGGGATTCCTCCCAGTGGACTTCAAGGCCGAGCAAGATCGAGCCATGGCCGAGTTGCGACGGGCAGGTGCTCTGTCCACCTACCGCCCGCGGCCGGAGTTCAGCACCGCCCCAGCAGCCCAAACACCCTGATTTTTGAGTGTGGACCCACCTAAACTGGCGTATCAATACCCGTCTGAACGACCTATAGTGGGAGCCACCACACGGTTGGAATTGTCCCGACCCAGCACGGCCTGAGTTGCCAAGGCTGAAATCAGTGTGGCCACTGGCTGGAAGCCGGTGGACTCGGGCAAGGAGGCCCGCATCGCCCATGCGTTTGACCAAGGTCACTGTTTCCGGATTCAAGTCCTTCGCAGACACCGTTGACTTTCGGTTCGATGAGCCGAAAGTGGGAATTGTCGGCCCCAATGGGTGCGGCAAGTCCAATGTTGTCGACGCCGTCAAATGGGTGCTCGGTGAACGATCGGCCAAGAGCCTTCGTGGTGGCGCCATGCTTGACGTCATATTCGCTGGCTCGGCCGGGCGCAAGCCTCTGGGCATGGCATCAGTCACACTGACCTTTGCCAACCCAATCACCAATCCCAACGCGCGACTCCCGGAAGATCGCCGCGGCCTGCAGGTGGACATGGATGAAGTCGCCGTGTCGCGACGTCTGTATCGCGATGGCCGCAGTGAGTACCTGATCAACGATCACAAGGTGCGACTCAAGGACATCAAAGACCTCTTCCTCGACACAGGCATCGGCAACGCCGCGTACTGCATCATCGAACAGGGCCGCGTCTCGGCCATCTTGCAAGCAAGCCCAATCGAACGCCGCACGATTCTCGAAGAAGCCGCAGGGGTTGCTAAATTCAAAGTGCGCCGACTCGAATCGCAACGCAAGCTCGAACGAACCGAAGTCAATCTCGTTCGTGTACGCGAACAACTCAACAACACCGAACGTCGCTTGCGAATGGTTCGCGGGCAGGCAAAAAAGGCTCGCGCATTCAAGGATCTCGACGATCAGTACCGCACGCTTCGGCGCGATTTGGCCTTTGACCAATTCGACGAATTACAAGAACGCTTGATGGGTTTGACCAGCCGACTAACCGACCTTGCGGCTCAGCGTCGGATACTCGAAGACGCGCTGGCTACTCTTGAAGAAGCCAAGCAAGATGCCGAAATCTCCGCGCACGAACACGACACGAGGCACCGCGAACTCGAACGCATTGCCGGCGAGCATTCATCTCGTATCGAGCAAGCAAACCAGCGAATCGAACTCACGCGGCACCAGCATGCGGAAACCTCCGAACAGATCGAATCGGACCGCACCGAACTGACCGAACTGGAACGTCGTCTTGCAGAGGTCCGTGACCAAGTAGAGCAGCTCTACCGAGAAGCGACCGAGGCCAGCACCGCCGTCGATGTCGCCGAAGCAGCAACCGCGACTCTGGCCGATGCTGCCGCGATGGCCAGCCACACGGTGGACGCCCGAGCCGAGTCATTTCGCAGTGCTAGAGGACAACGCGATGATATCGCCGCAGCCCACGCCGCAGCCCGCACACGTGTCGAGACCACCGCTGATCGCCTCAGTGCTGTCAGCGAGTCGCTAGAACGAACACACGAGCGTATCGCCACCAACTCCACGGCCACCGAAGAAGCTCGCGGAAGACGAAGCGACAGTCGCCAATCACTTGACGGGGCACGCCAATCCGTCGAGTCTTCCGAACATGATCTTCGTCGCCACGACGATGACGCCACTGAACTTGGCCAGCGAACTAATTCCGTTGCAGACGCACTGGCCGATGTTCGGCACGAGCGGGCCGCAGTCGGTTCTCGGCTGCACTTGCTTGATGAAATGCAGCACGCTCACGAAGGCCTTGGAGACGATGTCAAACGTGTGCTCGATGAAGGCGGCGACGATGTGCTTGGCGTCTTGGGCGATGCCATCAACACATCCCGTGAGCACGCCACACTGGTCGAGACAATTCTTGGTCGCGACCTCGAAGTCGTACTGGTATCCAATGCTCAGGCCGCCCAGCGTCTGATCGAATGGTGCAGCCGCGAGTCGCTCAGTTTGGTCATCGCCGTGGCCGACGACGCAGCAGGCACTGATACATCCGCACCGCTTCCTGAGGGTGCACAATGCGTCCTGGACATACTCAACGTCGCCTCGCATGCCAGGGGTGTTGCCAAGCGTCTGCTTGGCCGCACGCTGGTGGTTGATTCCTTCCAAGATGCTGCAGTCATGGCGAGCAGCGGCTGGCGGGTCGCCGCTCGCAGCGGGCAGGTCGTCGAAGCCGATGGCCGAATTCGCATTGGTCGTCCAGCGGCGGGCGGTTGGATTTCCCGCCGCATGGAAATGGAAGAACTCGAAGCGACCGTCGCCGGCCACGATATCCGCATCAGTTCACTCGACCGCGATCTCACGAATATGCGAGAGGCCTCCACGCAAGCCGATCAACGTCGCCGCGATGCCGCCGAACAACTGCAAGCCGCAAGCAACCGGGTGGTCGATCTTGAGTACGCCTTGCAGGGCATCGAAGCAGACATCGATCGACATGAACGCCAGCGTCGTGAACTCGATGCCGAGCAGCGTGACCTGCAAGAACGTTCGAATGAACTAACGACCCAGCAGACCCAGCAGCAACACGAGGTCGAAGAAACCACCTCACAACTAGCGGAACACGAGTTGGTCATTGAAGAAGCCGAGTCCGCCTTGGAAACGGCCAGAGCCAACCAGCACGGCGCACAGGAGGCGTGCGCTGGTCACCGCGTCGAACTAGGCAAGCTCTCAGAACAGCATCAGTCATGCTTGCGTGAAGCCAGACATGTCAAGGCCGCCGCCGACGAAACTGAAGACCGCTGCACGGCCCTCCGCGAGCAACTCGCCCGCCGCACCAGTCAGCTCGACCAGCATGCCGCCGCCATTGAGTCGGCCACAGCCCAGCTTCGCGCCGACACCCACGCTCACGATCAAGCCCAGCGGGACATGGCCAGCGTCGAAGCTGCCTTGGAAACAGCGACTCGTTCCGTCACCCAAGCAGCTGCAGAATTAACTGAGGGGCAGCGCCGAAACAAGATCCTTGAGCGTGACCACCACGCCTTGGAGTTAAGTCGCCGCGAAGCCGAGATCAACCGCGAGAATCTCGAAGAACGTGTCGTAGAAGAACTCAGCCTTGACTTGCCGACTGCCATTTCGCAGTGGAAGGCTGAACGTGATCCACAAGCAGACGCCATCGACTGTGAGGCATCTCAGACCGAAATCGACCGACTTCGCAGCGAGATCAAGTCGCTTGGCAATGTAAACCTCGACTCGATCGAGGAGGAGCACAACCTCGACCAGCGAAACGAAGACCTCATCTCGCAAGTTGCGGACATCGATACGGCCCGCGAGCAGTTGGAATCGCTTATCACCGAGTTGGAAGACGCAAGCAAGACTCGCTTTGCTGAAACGTTCGAGGCTGTCAAATCCCACTTCGCTGGTCCACAAGGCATGTTCCGCCAACTATTCGGCGGCGGAAGTGCCGATCTCTATCTTGTCGAAGACGAGAATGGCCGAGTGGACATGCTCGAGTCGGGCATTGAGATCAAAGCCAAGCCCCCTGGCAAGGAACCCCGCGTCATCAATCAGTTGTCTGGCGGCGAGAAAACAATGACCGCCGTGGCCTTGCTGCTGGCGATCTTTAAATCACGCCCGGCCCCCTTCTGTATTCTCGACGAAGTTGATGCCGCGCTCGATGACGCCAACGTCAATCGATTCTGCGCTACGATCGATCAGTTCCTCGACAAGAGCCACTTCATCATCATCACGCACAACAAGCAGTCGATGCTCGCCTGCGACCGGCTCTATGGTGTTACTCAACCACAGCGAGGCGTATCCAAGCGAGTGACGGTACGGGTCGATGAAGTCGGAGACGGCGGCCGCATCAGCAAGTCGGCTACTGAGCGTGCCAGCGAAGAACAGCAAACCGACACCGCCTCTGAGGCCCCCTTGATCGAGACCACCCAAGCCGCGGCAGAAATGTCCGAGTCCGTGTCAACATAGCGATGCCAAGATGTGGGCGTGCGTTTGGCGGCTTTGTTCTGCGCCGCCTTCCTTCGCCGCGGGTGGCCTACTACTTTCAAAGCACATACGCATCGCTACGAGAACCACACCCCGAGCGTCCGATCGATCTCCCACCACGCATCGGCCAGTTCCGGTGACGGGTCGGCCGTGGGAGCAAAGGGGTTGGGCGTGTTAAATACGTGATCGCCATGCTCGACGATGTGGACCCACACTCGCGATGGGTTGGCCGACGCCAGACTCACCGCATCGCTCGGCGGCACCGTCGGGTCCTCAGCTCCGTGAATCACCACCACCGGCACGATGATCTCGCCGACACGGGCTGGCAGATCGTGTGCGTCCGAGTCGTTGTCCTGCTCGTACAGCCAAATCGGATCAACATGCAGAGTCTGCCCCGTTCGACTCGATGCGAGTTCGAAGACCTCACCTCGTCCAAGTTGGGCCAGCGCTTCTTCGCTGAAGCGTCGCAGCGAACTGGGCGCGCTCAGCGAAATCACACCGCACACCATTTGCATCAATTCGTCGCGACCATGGCTCCCAGCCGTCAGTAGGCATGACGAGCCGCCGCGACTGTGCCCAAGCAGCACCAGTCCCAAGCCTTGTCCGGCAAGTACCCCTTGCTGCACCGCGCCTACGACGCGAAGAATGTCCGATACGGCGCTCGACCACGTGCCGCGGCGAAATGCGTCATCATTAAATAGTCCTTGCCCGTGGTCCATGCCCGAGTGCGCCAGATTGATGCGATGCACGATAAAGCCCTGCTCGCACATCCGAGCGGCCAACCACGGAAACATGCCGTAGTCCTTAAAGCCCATGTAGCCGTGCACGATGACCACCACGCCCCGCGCGTCGCCATCGGGCAGGTGCGTACTGCCTCGAATGGGGAGATCGTCGCTTCCTGGAAATTCCCACTCAGTGACCATATCGCCTCTATTCTCCAGCCAAGGCCGGAAGATGCTCAACCACCGCACGGGCAAAGTCCATCGTGCCCAGATCGCCACCGAGATCCCGCGTTTGGCACCCCGCCACGAGCGCCGCGTTGTATCCATCACGAATACGATCGGCCACATCAACGCAATGGGGATCGCAGGCTGAGTCGGCCATGTGTCGCAGCATCATCACACTGCTCATGATAAGCGCCAACGGATTGGCAACACCCTGCCCCGCAATATCGGGCGCCGAGCCATGAACTGCCTCAAACACAGCACACCGATCGCCCCCAAAGTTCGCGCCAGGTGTGCAGCCAAGGCCGCCCACCAGTCCGGCGCACAGATCGCTCATCACATCGCCGTAGAGATTCTCACACAAGAGTACATCGAATTGTTCGGGTCGCTGCACGATGCGCATGCTGCCCGCATCGATGATCACTTCGTCGTAGTCCACTTGGCCTGCATAGTCCCCAGCCACCTCGCGGCAGCATCGAAGAAACAGCCCGTCGCCGAGTTTCATGATGTTGGCCTTGTGCAGGACCGTCACCTTCTTGCGACCTCGGGCGAGGGCGTACTCAAAGGCGAACTTGGCGATGCGACGGCTAGCCTTTTCGGTGACAACCTTCAAACTCGTGACAACGCCCTGGGTAATAAGGTTCTCGATGCCCGAGTACAGGCCCTCGGTATTCTCGCGGACGACAACCAAATCGACGCCCGGATCGCTATATCGCGTGTGCACCCCATCGAGGCTCCGCACGGGACGCACCGCACCAAAGAGGTCCAATCGCTTGCGAAGGGCCACGTTGACGGACGTAAAACCCTCGCCCACTGGCGTCGTGCATGGCCCCTTCAGGGCCACGCGGCACCGCTGGACAGCCTCGATCGTGGCGACAGGTAACGTCTCGGTTGCCCCACGCTCGACCGCCCCGAGGCCGGCATGATGGGTCTCCCAGTCGATCTGAGCGCCAGCCTCGGCCATCACAAGACAGGTTGCCTCAGCCACCTCAGGACCAATGCCATCGCCTGGGATGAGCACTGCCGTATGTCGCATCATGCAAACCTTTCTGCCGCTGCCGGCCAAGAGACGCACGATACCACTCTTTCGATGCATGGCAGGCCCTGCCCGCTGACCGACCCGAGTTGACGTGCGCGGGCCCCGGCTCGACCATATGCATCGTGCCGCCCACCTCACCCACACCAACCCACGATGTCCTCATCATTGGCGGAGGCATCGCCGGCTTGATGCTCTTGGACCGGCTGCACACACGCGGCGATTCGGTCTGCCTGATCGAGCGTCAAGCCTTGGGCTGCGGCCAGACCATTCAGAGCCAAGGCATCATCCACGGCGGTCTCAAGTACGCGCTGGGTGGACGAGCAAGCGCCGCTTCGCGGGCCGTGCGAGACATGCCCGATCGGTGGCGAGCCATGCTTGCAGGCCAAGGCGAGACTGATTTGCGAGGGGTTACCCTCCGCGCGCCCTCCTGCCATGTGTGGTCCACCGGATCGGCGACATCACTGCTGGGGCTGATGGGCGCCAAACTCGCCCTCCGCACGCACCCCCAAAAGGTGCTGCCCGGCGAGCGGCCCGACGTACTACGTGATGTGTCTGGGCAGGTGCTCACAATGGCCGAGCCCGTGCTGGAGCCGGCGAGCATGCTCAAAGTGCTTGCTGACAGACATACGCCCCGGCTCCACCACGCCGACATCAGCGAGATTGCGCACACGCACACCGATGTCATGCTCACCACCACGGACGGACGCGAGTACCGCGCCCGCCAACTCGTGTTGACTGCAGGGGGCGGCAATGGCGCCCTTCGAACGATGGCGGGCCTTGACAGCACGGCCATGCAGACTCGCCCGCTTCGGATGGTGCTTGCTCGCAACACCGGCGCGATTCTCAACGGCCACTGCATTCGTCGAGCCGCACCCTTCCTGACCATCACCAGCACCACCGATACCCAAGGCCAGATCGTGTGGCAGATCGGCGGCGACGTCGCCGAGCATGGAAGCGTGTTGACCGAGTCTGAGACCATCAAAGAAGCCATCGCAGCAATCCGGACCGCGTTACCTAGTGTGAACATCGATGCGTTCGAGTGGAGCACCTACGAAGCGCCCCGAGCCGAGCACGCCGTGACCGATGGGCACCGCCCCGATCTTCCTGGCATCGTGCAAGAAGGTGAGATTCTGACGGCCTGGCCGACCAAACTCGCACTCACGCCACTTATGGTTGACGAGTTGCTTGAGCGTATTCCACAACGAGTCAAACACACCGCACCAACACCCCCCACAAACACACCCCCCACAAACACACCCCCCACAAGCACACCCCCCGTAGCCACCCCCCCTTGGGAGGAGATCGCCGCATGGAGCACCGCCCCCTCGGCTCGACCGGCCTGACAACAAGTGCCATTGGTTGGGGCACGGTCAAACTCGGCCGCAATCAGGACGTCAAGTACCCCGATGCGTTTGAGTTGCCCAGCGACGAGCAGGCCACTGACATCGTGCATGCGATGTTGGACTTGGGCATCACGTTCATTGACACCGCGCCAGCCTACGGGTTGGCCGAGAAGCGGCTTGGCGCGGCGATCGCTGATCGCCGCAGCAACCTGATCGTGTGTACCAAAGTCGGCGAACGATTTGAAGCGGGGCGCAGCCAGTTCGACTTTACTGGTGCCGCGGCGCGTCGGTCGCTGGACGAATCACTGCGTCACCTCCGCACGGACCATGTAGATGTCCTTCTCGTTCACAGCGACGGACGCGACGAGTGGATTCAGCAGGAGACCGATCTCATCGAGACGCTCAAGTCATTGAAAGCGCAGGGCAAGGCTCGCGCGATCGGGTTGTCGGGCAAGACCCCCCAAGGAGCGGCATTGGCGCTGTCCTGGGCGGATGTCCTCATGTGTTCTTGGAACCCCTCGCAACGCGACCACGAATCCGTCATGCACTCGGCCCGCGAAGCGGGCATTGGTGTACTGATCAAGAAAGTGCTCGCCAGCGGCCATCATGCCCGCGACGGCGGCGACCCATCCCAGGCCATCACCGAATCGCTCACCCACGCCGACGCCACCATCATCGGCAGCCTCTCCCCCGAACGCATGGCTGGCAATTGTCAGGCTGGTTGAGCACTCACGCCGCTGGTTTGACGATGTGAATGGTGAGTTTCACACTGCATCGACAGCGGCGGTGCCCCATGACCCCATGAATGATCGGCGGACCCTTAGGGCAGCACAAGCACCATGTCGATTCGAAGGCGGTCGGGGTCGCCCTTCATGGTGGCGGAGTTGGCTGCGAAGACGTCGTCCCAGCGGTCAGCATCGCCGTAGTGCTCGATGGCGATTGAGGTCAGGGTGTCGCCCTGAGCGACTCGGTACGTGCGTTGCTGGGACGCTCTGAGAGATGCGTTGGCCGCCGATGCTGGCCTAGGAGCGGCTGCCAAGCCTGGAATCTTGATGGTCTGACCAATGCGAAGGCGGCTCGGATCGAGGCCTGGATTGGCCTCGACCAACAGCGACCACTTCTTGGCGCTTCCTAACGTCCGCTGCGAAATCTCTGACAGCGTGTCGCCGGGCCCAATGGTGACGGTGCTAGGGGGACTCGATTCGGTCAGTTGGGTCGATACGAACTGAGTGACCGCGCGTGTCGTCACAGGCACGGGCTTGCCCTCAAGCAGTGAAGGGATGGGTTTCCCCATTTCGATGACCGAGTCGTCATGCTTCTTCACAGCCGGTTTCAGTGGGGCAGCCATGGCTGTCGCCGTTTGTGTCTGTGCCGAGACTGATGATGCCGCTGGCATGGAGATAGGTGTTGATGCAATGCGAGCAGTCGCCACGGCGGAAGTCGATGGCATCGGATCCACCGCGACGATCGCCGCAGCCTGACCGATTGCTGGCTCACCACCAAAAAGTACCACCAAGAGAATGACCGCCCCACCAAAGCCCAACAGAATCACCTTGCCACCAATCGTCATGCGTATGCCTCCTACACTCACATCGGCCGACTGAGCATCATGACCTGAATTCCTATATGTATCAGGCGGGCAGCGGCTTGACTTCATCTTCAGGCAACACAGGATCTGCTTCAGGAACTGGTCCGCTGCTTCGACGGAAGACCAGCGGAGAGGCAATGGCCACCGACGAATACGTACCGACAATCACGCCAACCACCAAGGCATAGGCGAATCCTCGCAGGCCAGGTCCACCAAAGATGTAGATGATCAGCACCGCCACAAGGGTCGTGACCGATGTCAGAATCGTTCGGCTGAAGGCCTGATTGATCGAGTTGTTGACGCAGGCCCTGTTAGGTATCGGACGCTTACCGCGATTTTCACGAATACGGTCGAGGATGACAATGGTGTCATTGAGCGAATAGCCAATCACCGTCAAGAGTGCCGCGACGATGCCAGTGTCAATCTGGAATTCATCGATGAGCAAACCGCCAGACGCCCACGCCTGCCCTGCAATGGCGCCGCTGAGTGCTAGGAAGCCCACCACCACGATGACGTCATGGCACAGCGCTGCAATTGCCGCAAGTGAATATCGAAGCGATCCAAATCGCATCCAGATATAGAACAGAATGCCCGCAAGCGACAGGGCGACAGCGCCGATGGCATTGGCCGTTCGTGTCCGAGCAATCGCAGGCGCAAAGGAACTGACCTGCTCAAAACTACTCTGCCGGGCCAAGGCCTCATGCACGAGCGACCACTCACGTTGGGCCAGCCGTTCGTCGGCCAGTTTGGAATCGCTGCGGAGATAGTTAATCTCAGGATCAAGCACCGCGATGGCTACCGACGACCATGTGCCATCACTGGCGGGCACCAACCCAGCGACCATCACGTCACGGCCAATCGTGTCAGTAAAGTCTGGATCTTGGCGAATCCGATCGACCCGCTGGGCCACCTCCTCAAGCGTAATCGGAGGTGATACATCTTCGGTCAACACCACAACACCACCGAGGTGCTCAGACGTATCGGCCAGCGTGGCCGAATGGCCAAGCACTTCACCAAGCGTTCCGGCATCGATAGGTCTTGTGTGCTGCGCCCAAGCAGTGCTGCCTTGACCGGAGAAGGTGCGGGAGGGGGAAATATCAAGCTCGCTGCCAAACTCCTCGAGCAGGGCTGCTGCGACAATGTCCTGTGTGCCTTCCTCGGCTCCAAGATTTACCGGAGCGGCAACCTTGACTTGGAAGGACTCCCCCATCGCGCGACCATTGTCGTCCAGAACACCATCGCCAATCGTGACGATCTTGGCGTTTCGCATCTCACGAAGCACACGGGCCTCGAGCGAATCGCCCTGACCAGCCGCTTCGCCAATGGCACGAATCCGGTCGGTAACGGACCCCTCGCCGTTGTGGGCCAACATCAGAGGCGAACCGCCGTGGTCCCTCGTCTGCATCGTGATGGACACACCACCACGGAATTCGGTATCGAACATCTCAGCGCCCCGTGAGAAGAAGAGCGTGATCGAGCCCGCGATGATCAACGCACTGAATGTCCAGAACACACCACGAAACCCAACCCAGTCGGTCTTGGGGTGCAGCAATCTGGCCACAGCAGGAATCGCCATCGGAAGCATGGCGATCTTGCGTCCGCCGAACCAGTACAGATAGGCGTCGAAGATGAATCGCGTCACGAATAGCGCCGTGAACAGCGTCGCAATGATGCCGATGCTCAGCGTCAGCGCAAAGCCCTTGACTTCGGTGGTCGGCTCCATGAGTAGCAGGACGGCACACACGATGAGGTTGGTGATGTTTGCATCGAGAATGGTGCCTTGTACGTGACGGTAGGCATCGCGGACAGCTTCACGCAGGTTTCTCGCCCCTGCATCGAGCTCTTCTCGAATACGTTCATAAATCAGCACGTTGGCATCTACAGCCATACCCATCGTCAGCACGACACCGGCCAGACCTGGCAGCGTAAACGTGCCCTGCATCATCGCCATAACACCAAAGATGATCAGCCCGTTGAAAACCAAAGCCGAGTCGGCGACCAGTCCGGCGAAGAAATACCAGATGAACATGAACAGGCCGACCACAACGACCGCCCAGCCGAATGCTTCCAGTCCCCGTGTAAGGTTGTCGGCACCAAGTGACGGGCCAAGCACGCTCACCGCGATCGGTTCTGGAGAAAGCCTTGCTTCGAGCGAACCAGCCGCGAGGGTTCGCAGCAGGTAGTCGAGTTCCTCAGATGAGAAACTGCCACTGATAATGCCGCTGCCAGCAATCGCCGTCTGCACATTGGGAGCCGAGTACACCTTGCCGTCCAGCACGATGGCCATCGGCTCATTGACGTTGTTATTGGTCATGCGGCTCATCAAACTGCCGCCATTGGCATCGAGCCTGAAACTAACGGCCGAACGACCCATTTGGTCAACCGTCCGGCCCGTGGCCTCGACGGCCCAATTGTCATCGCCACCATGCGTCATCGCCATGCCCGGCGACGTGTACAGCAGCACGTAGTGCTGGCCATCACGCTCGGCTGCGATCAAGCGGTACTTGCTGGCGAAGTAGGACACCGGATCGGCTTCGAGAGTCTGAAGCGCTTCAGGGGAATCAATCCACTGTTGTAAGTCGTGAATCGGATACCAACGAGCAATAACCGAATCGGTGTTATCTGGGCCAACTTCAACAAGTTGGCTTCGCATCCGCTCGATGTCAACGCCCTGCGTGGTGCCCGGCCTCGCGGCGATGTGGAAGTGCAGCACACCTGCTCCCTGCAGGAGCCGCATAAGGTCTTCGGGGTCATCCAGTCCGGTGCGGCGAGACTGGTAATCGGCCCACTTCTGCACGACGGCATCGAGGCCTGGAGCCGCGGCGGGATACTCGGCTCGGAGTGAGTCCAACGCGACCTGTCGCGGCGACGGTTCATACACCGTGCGTCCGTCTTCATCGACAACAATATTGTCTTCTGCGTCGCGCATCGCTTCGCGGGCGTTTGGAAGTTCCAACACTCGCACCACCCGGCTGCGGTCGAGGCTCAGATCGAGCACTTCTTCTTGCAATTGTTCGGCATTGACCTGCGCATCAGCGAGCTCCTGCCTCGCTTCATTGAGCGCCGATTGGTCACCCGACGCTTGGGCCGCAACTACCGCTGCCTGCATCGCGCGGGCCCGGTCGAACGCCTCCTGCAAGTCGGCCACGAGTGCACCGCGATCACCATCGGATCCAAATCGATCGACGGCATTGCCATCAGTCAAGGCACGCTCGAGATCAGACCGTTTGATTTCCGCATCAGACACAAAGGTGTCCAACTGATCGCGATAGATCCGCGCAAGGGCCTTGACCTCTTCGTTGGGCAGCGGCATGACTACTTCGATTCGATCGCCACCGAGTGGTGTCATCGCGATGTCCATGACGCCCTGCGGATTGACACGCTCGGACAAGACGCGAATAGTCTGGTCGATCAGTGCGCGACGGTCGACGCCATCAGGCATGCGAACCGAATACACCAGACTGACACCGCCGCTGAGATCGCGGCCGAGTCGAATCTTGTCTTCAGGTGGATTGATCGCCCAGATGCAGCCACCTGCGACGACGAGAATAATGACGATTTTCCAGAATGCGTTCTGCATGAATTCGTTGTGCTCTTGTGACGGACGTCAGTCTGATGTGGACTCGTCCGCGGTATCCGTACTATCACTATCGGTCTGGGTCAGCACCTGCTGAACCGCTTGCCTTGCCAGCGTAACCCTGCTGCCGGAGTTCTTATCGACTTCCAAAACAATGCGATCATCCTGAATCGACACCACCCGACCGATCATGCCCCCGATCGTCTGCACGGTGTCGTTCTTGCCAATGGCCGCCATCAGTTGAGCCTTCTTCTTCTTCTCTTTGCGCGATCCGAACATCGTCATGGCTACAAAAGCCAAGATGACGATGAAGAAGATCGGCATGAAGCCCCCGCCGAATAGCCCGGCATCACCGGCATCGGGCCCTTGACTCGTCACGGTGCCGTCCGCTTGGGTGGTCACCTTGGTGCCGTCATTCCCCGACATCGGCGGCATCTTGGTGCCAATGGGCATCCAAAGCGTGTGGACAATAGAGAAGTTCATGCAGCGTGGCTCCGAAACGGGGCGTCATTGGAAAGGTCGTTCAAGCGTCAAGAACTGGTTCAAGCCTGATGTGATGGGTCCGATTCGGAGGGCTCCGAAGGGGACGCCTCTAGCACCGGCCAAGCTCGGACCAGCGAAGACCACGCATCATCCCTGATGGCCCTCCGGATGTCCAGCATCAGGCGATGGAAGTGCCTGATGTTGTGCAAGCTCAGCAGAATGCCTCCGAGCATCTCCCCAGCCGTAAACAGGTGTCGCAGATAGGCTCGCGAGAATCCGCCTCGGCAGGTCACGCAGTCGCAGCCCGCCTCAAGCGGGCGTGAATCGTCGCGAAATCTTGCGTTGCGGATCTGCAAACGCCCCTCCCGCGTGAAGATGCCCCCATTTCGACCGTTTCGGGTTGGCAGGACGCAGTCAAACATGTCGACCCCAGCCCGCACCGCCGCGACAATATCCCGCTCATATCCCACCCCCATCAGGTATCGCGGCCGATCCTCTGGAAGGGCTGGCGCCGTGACCGACACCACCTCGGTGATCAGGTCGCTGGACTCCCCCACTGCCACGCCGCCGATGGCATAGCCGGGCAACTCGATATTGGTCACCTGCTCGATCGATCGCACACGAAGCTCGTGGTCCGGACCGCCTTGGACGATTCCAAAGAGCCCCTGCTCGTCGGGACGCTGGTGCGCTGCCACACAACGTTCAAGCCACCGCGTCGTTCGCTCCACGGCATCGGCAAGCCGGCCTCGATGATCGCGACCAATCTGTTTCTGATGCGCTACAGCAAGCGCTGGACGTCGCGCATCCAAGTGGTTCGTCGGGCCAGTGGTCGATGGAGGACAATCATCAAAGGCCATGATGATGTCAGCGCCGAGATTGTTTTGCACTTCGATCGACCGCTCGGGCGACAGATGAATCTTCGAACCATCGACGATGGACTTGAACGTCACGCCGTCTTCATCGATGGAATTCTTATCTGCCATCGACCACGCTTGGAAGCCGCCCGAATCGGTCAGGATGGGACGATCCCATCGCATGAACGTGTGGACGCCGCCCATCTCTCGCACCAGCGCGTCGCCCGGTCGCAGCATCAGGTGATAGGCGTTGTTGAGAATAATCTCCGAACCAGTGTCCTCCACGAGCGACGGCAGCAACCCCTTGACCGTTCCCTTGGTGCCAACAGGCATGAAGACCGGTGTTTGGAATGAACCATGCGGCGTATCGACGCGGCCAAGTCGGGAATGACCTGAAGCGCACTGGTGTTCAATCGTGAATTGGATCGGCCCGGTCACCCGGTGGAATCCTCTTGGCGCGATGCCTCTTGCAGCAGTTTCTTCTCGGCAGCGGTGAGGCTGTGCAGTCCCTTGCGGGAAATCTTGGAAAGGATGCGATCAATTTCGTCATCTCGTGCTGGCCGTGCTGGCCGTGATGCAGTGCGGCCAGTGCGGAAGTGTTGAGACGTCGGATCGAACCGCCCGAGCCAGTCGAAAAAACGGTGCAGCCGCTGCGGATGCCGAATAAAGCCCCAGCCCGCCAGCGCCCCACCAAGGTGCGCCGCCTCGCCACCAGCATTGGCCGTCCCAATGAAGATGGACACCACTGCTACGCCCACCATTACCCAGGCCAGCGTCGCCAGACGCATGGGCAGAATGAAGAAGACCAGCACCATGGCGTTGGGCGCCAAAAAGGCCCCGCCGATGAGCACGCCAAATACGCCCGCCGACGCGCCCAAAAGTGGTGTGCCCGATGCATTGAAGAGCAGACCACGAATTGGCGCAAGCCCAAAGTGTTCAATCCACGCAAACCCCGCCAAATTGAGCAGTAAATAGCCCATCGACCCCGCGATGCCGCACAACAGATAGAAGGCGAGGTACCGCTTGGATCCGAGGTAGTTTTCGACCAGTGAACCAAAGAAGTACAGCGCGATCATATTGAACAGCAAGTGCGCCAAGCTCGCGTGTAGAAACTGGAAGCCAATGAGCCTCCATAATTGCGCGCCTCCAACGACTTTCTTGCTTGAAAAGTGCAGCCACCGCTGCAACGGCGTGCCCCAACTGCCCTGAGCCATCGCCACGACTTTGCCGCTTGGATCAAAGACCGGAATTCCGGAAATGGTTTCGGTTTCGGACCCGCCATCACGCTTGGTTACTGGCACCGTTTGTGACACCACTTGGTCGCCAAGTGTGAACTCATCGGGTCGAATGGTGGCGGCAAACCACGGCGGATCGGCCACCTCATGCCACACGCCGGAATCTTCCACCCAGTACAGCCCTGTTTCAATGGGCGCGGCGTACTTGGCAAACAGCCCGTCGATGGCAAAAACCGCCACACAGAGAATGATCAGCCACGTGTTGACAGAGCGCCACCACTGCCGGGGCGCATTGAAGCCTGGCAACGGTCGTTGCGGGCGGCCAATTCCCGCCCCAGGCGCTCTGGCGTAATCACGGTCGTAAATGCCCATCAGACGGCCCCACCAGTAGCGCGTTGCCACAGCAGCAGGGCCGCAAGCGTCTTGCCGTCCACCAGATCGCCTGTATCGATCATGGCGTCGACCTCCTGCATACTGAAGGTCTGCGCCTGCACATCCTCACCGGCTTCCGGCGATGGTGTGCCTGTGACCAGTCCCGTGGCGAGAAAGGCATGCATCAGTTCATCGGCAAATCCCGGCGACGTGTAGTACGTCCCCAAGGGTTCGATCTCAGTAGCGGTATAGCCTGTTTCTTCCTTGAGTTCCCGCGATGCGGTATCGATGGGCACTTCGCCCGGCTCCAATTTGCCCGCGGGCAATTCCCAGAGCGGCCCGCCCACGGCCATTCGCCAATTCCGTACAAAAACCATCTGGCCATCATCGGTCATAGGCACAATGGTGACGGCTCCGGGATGACGCACGATCTCGCGCTGGACCTCCACGCCGTCGGTGGCGGTCCAGGTACACCGCTCCACACCGAAGATTCGGCCTTGAAGCAGCGGCTCACGGGTCATCGGTCGCATCGCCACGGTCTCGGGATGATACGGTGCCGGGCGATGTCCGACACACCACCCCCAGACAAGGCCCTCATTTCGCTGCAAGGGGTCGACAAGTCCTTTGGCGATATCCATGTCTTGCAGGGAATGGATCTTGAAGTGCCCACGGGATGCACCACGGTCATTCTGGGCCCGTCAGGTGCTGGCAAGAGCGTGACGCTCAAACTGATCATCGGCCTGCTCAAGCCCGATGCTGGTCGTGTCTGGGCACTAGGCGAGCAGGTCGACCAACTCCCCGAGCATCGCCTCGTAGACATTCGACGTCGCATCGGGTTCCTGTTTCAGCAAGGAGCGTTGTTTGATTCCATGTCGGTACTGGAGAACATCTCCTTTCCGCTTCGCGAGCACACGACGATGAATGCGGCGCAGCGGCGCCAAGCCGCCGAGGAAGTCTTGACCTTGCTGGGGATCGAAGCATGTATTGATCGTCTTCCCAGTGAACTGTCCGGTGGCCAACGCAAGCGTGTCGCGCTGGCACGGTCCATCGTGCAACGTCCAGAGTGCATTCTGTACGACGAACCGACGACCGGGCTTGATCCCATTCGTAGTGACGTCGTCGCCCACCTGCTCAATCGCCTGCAAAAGGTGCTCGGCGGAACCAGCGTCGTGGTAACGCATGACATTCCGCTGGCCTTCAAAATTGCCGACCATATGGTGCTGCTCCGCGAGGGGCGTTCGTGGCTCAGTGGTCCGCCAGATATATTCAACCAAAGCGACGATCCAGTCGTTCGCAGTTTTCTTGACGGGAAAGCCACGGCCGAAGATCTTCGTGCCATGGAATCGGAGCACGCAGCGTGAACGAGCGAACCCGCGATGCCTTCATCGGACTGTGCACCTTGGCGGCCGCCGCGGGCATTGTCATTCTGTTGTACCTCTTCAATGAAGTCGACATCGAAAAACGCTGGCAGCTCCAACTGCACGCCCCATCAACCGGGGGACTTGGCAGCAACAGCAGCGTGGCACTCGATGGTGTACCCATTGGCATCATCGAGTCGGTGGCCCTGACCCCAACAGGCCAGTGGCCTGTGCGTATTGTGGTCGGCGTCAACGACGGCATCTCGATTCCGATGGGCGTGACCGCCATGACCAAAGCATCGCTGCTCACCGGCGGGGCCAATCTGTATTTGGAATCCCCCGCCGTTCGCAGCGGCCAGACCCTCGCGATGGATGGCAGCGCGATCTTGACTGGGCCAATTCAATCCATGACCGTTCGTGATATCAGTGATGCCTTTGATGAGCGTGTCGGTCCAACCCTTGAGACCTTCAACCGGCTGGGCGCGGCTTGGAGTGTGGTGGGCGAAGATGTATCGTCGCTGCTGGGCGGCACTGGCAGCAATGGCCAAGGGCGCCTCGCGAGCATCTTGCAGCAGGTCGATCGCGCTGCTCGTTCGGCTGCGGACTGGCTGGACAACCCCGCGCTCCGCGACGAGGTTACCGAATTCATGCACATGGCCTTGGCTGGCATGGACCGCGCGGTCATAGCGATGGAATCCTTCGACGGCTTACTCAGTCACCTCGATGTGCGCAGCGAAACGATCACGGTGGAAGTGGCCGCAGCGGGCCGAGCCCTCAGCGAAGCCTTGCACCAAACAAGCGCCCTGCTTCGCGGCGTCGAAGAAGGCAAGGGCACCGCAGGCTTGCTCATCACGAACCCCGACCTCTACAACCGCCTACGAGAAACCACCGTTCAACTCGACCGTCTGGCCGAATCGATGCGGTTGATGGTCGAACAGGTGCGAGAAGAAGGCATCGGGCCGTTCTTAGGGCCATAACCGCACACATTGCGGACCAACGCCACTTTTTTCGCTTGGGAGACTGACACGAGGCTAGTTATCCTCGTGAGAAGGAGATCCTGAGATGAGCCTGAGCATTCTGACCGCCCTCACCAGCACCCTCCTAACCGTTCCGATGTTTGAGATCATCGACATCGGCACCTTTGGTACCGGCCCGTGCGCCACCCACGACATCAGCGAAGCCGATACTGCTTGCGGCATGGGAACAGCGCCCAATGGCCTGTCTCAACACGCCTTTTTCTGGGACGGCGACGTAATGCACAACATCCCGCCGCTCAATGCGCCCGCCGGGGGCAACACCTGGGGCTTTGCCATGAATCGCCACGGACACGTCGTGGGCTACTCCACTGCAGCCAGTGGCACCACATTCCATCCCTATGTCTGGACGCCTCAGGATGGCACCACCAACCTAGGTGTACCCGCGTGGGCGGCCATCGACTACGGGCAGGCCAAAGACATCAACGACGCCGGCACCACCGTAGGACTCGTGGGCAGCGTTCCCTACAACATTCGAGGCTGTATCTGGATCGATGGCCAAACGCTGGAAGTCCCCCCCTTCGGGGGCGATGAATCACAGTGCTTGGCGATCAACGAGCTGAACGATGTCGTTGGATTTGCGCGTTTGGAATCGGGCAAGATGCGGGGCTTTGTCGTCCCCAACGCCAACATCAACAACATCATCGAATTGGAAGCCCCCGAAGATGGGGGTGCCCAAGCCACCGACATCAACGAACAACGCGTCATCTGTGGCTGGGGCGCCAACGCCGACGGCACCTATCACGCGCTCAAGTGGTCGCTGAAAAACGGTATGGAATACCTCGGAGAACCCAACGGGTGGCAGACCTTCGCCTACGACATCAACGAGTCTGGCTGGATCGTTGGAAAGGCGTGGCCAGCAGAAGCAGCCTCAGGCGTCACCAACTTGGCATGCGTCTGGATCGATGATGAATTCCATCTGCTTAACGACCTCGTCGCAGACAACACATTAAACGCGGATTTTCGCATCGCCCGTGGGGTCAACGAGAACGGTTGGATCGCCACCTCGCTGGCCTGGGATGACCAAGACAACCACGCCGCGGTCCTGCGGCCCATTGCCTCCACGCCTGGCGACATCAATGGCGACGGCGTGGTGAGTACCGATGACCTGCTGCTGGCCATCTCCATGTGGGGACCATGCGACGCGGCGTGCCCGGCAGACATCAACGGCGACGGCGAAGTTGGCACCGACGACCTGCTGGTCATTTTGGCCAACTGGACAGTCTGACCCGCCTGACGGCCAGTTACAAATTCACACGCATGCCAATCTCAATGGTCCGCCGAGGTGGCAACTCCAGCATGTCGGGCATGAACGATGCGTTGCGAAGCACCCACCCAAAGAGTACCCCACGCCAACGCGTCATTCGCTTGTAACTTGCCTCTGGCACAACCAGATCGCGGTCGAGCGATTCCAGCCGCATGCGATGCTGGAAGGGCACACGCGGGACAGAAAGAAACTGAATGTTCAGAATCACAAATCGTGTCAGGCAGCACCGAGAGGGGGCGCAGTGACACCTTACGTACGACCAACGCTGACAGATCACTGTTGTGTGAGCCCAATCGAGTTCTATTGAGCGACGACGATCTCGACCCGACGGCTCTTCTGGGACGAACCCATCGGACGGTCAGGGCCATAACTCATCACTGCAATGCGTGATGAATCAACGCCTCTACTCAAGAGATAACTCCGCACAGCCCAACCTCGCTCGAACCCGAGGTGGTGATTACTCTTGTGCCCACTCTTACGAATGGGATCCGTATCGGTATGGCCTGCCACGATGATCGGCTTACCGCCGTACTGGGCATTGATCACATCCGCAACGCGGTCAAGCGATCGCTTGGCGTTGGACTTGAGCGTCGTTCGCCCCGAATCAAACAGCACGTCGCCTTCGACTGCCACGGTGACATCGTTGGGCCCGTAGGTCGCCGTCACACCTTCGATGTTGTCAAAGCCACCAGCGGGCACGGCCGAAGCAGCCATCGACTGCATCTCGGTTTCGTACTGCTCCTTCTGGTCGCGGAGCATCAGGTTGACCTGTCGAAGTTCGCCATTGGCTGCCTCAAGCGCCTTATCACGCTCGTCTAACTGCGCTCGCAGTTCGGTGGCTTCCTGGCGAAGCATCGTAACTTCGTCCTCTTTCTGGGTATCGCACCCCGTCGCCCCGAGGGTCGTCAAGGCAAGGGCTGCAAGGGCAAGTGTGGTCATACGCATGGTGGGTCTCCTTTCCACAACAGTCTGTCGCTCCGTCGGTTGATGACGCAACCGCATCATTGCGGTCCATTGGAACGCCTCGCGGCGTGCTTGTCCAATCGGGTCCCCTTGTCCACATCTTCGACCAACCGACGCTCAGGCATCGAAACTGTTGGCATCAATGCCTCCCAGCCCGACTCGACCGCCGGCCAGCCCAGCAGGACCAGCACAGTCGCCACAGCCAGATGCGGCCCATATGGCAGTTCTCGCCGGACCCCGCGGCCGCACCTAGACACCACAGCCGCAGCGAGCGTCCAACTAAGACCAATGAATGGTGCGACAAAGAAAGCCGCCAGTGGCAGAAACCACCCCAAAACCGCGCCTACGGCCGCCATCAGGTGTACGTCCCCAAGGCCCATGGCCTCGCGGCCAAAGCCCAGCGTGCCCAGAATCCGAACGGCCCAGACGATGCCCCCCCCGACCACCCATCCGAGCATCGATGCCCCCAAGGCCTGTGCCCACACCGGGGGCGGCTCGGTCATGGCACCACCAATCACGGCCCCGGCCACGATCCCCAGAATGAGCGGCAACAAGAACAGCAGTTCCACGAACATTTCGCGGCGGGCGTGCGGGTACTCGCCCAGCACATCGCCCTCCTTCACGTAGTCCCCGTAGTCGGCAAAACTCTGCTTTAGAACCCCGGTCAGCAGCAGCACCATCGACACGCCCGCCCCGAGCACACCGCCTAGGCCCGCCAGCGCCCCGGACCACCCGACTGCTGGAATCGGCCAACTCAAGCCGCCAGGCCCCGCCGGAGCGGAGATCAATCCTTGCACCAACCACAACACCATGCCGCTGCATGCCAAGAACACGGGAATCGCCAGGGGAATCATGAACGTCCGCGCATCGATCACCGTGATGGAATACAACCCCGCGATCAAGAATGCGATTGCCACGAAGGCTGGCCACGCGAGCATGAAACTCTGTCGCGCCCACCACGTGCCGCCGACTTCCCACCACCACGACTGCTCGGGGCCGGCTATGAAGTAGACGCAGTAGAGCCCCACAAAGACGAGACCCATCAAGGATTCAATGAGCGGATACACCAGACTGATCCGCGTGCGGCACCATTTGCACTTGCCCCGCAACATGATCCATCCAAGCACGGGCGTGTTCTCACGCAGGAACCGCAGCCGTCCCCCGCACGTGGGGCACCGGCTTGGCGGATGTGACAAGGACAAGCCCAACGGCATCCGCCAATTCACGACATTGATGAAGCTCCCCACACACGCGCCCAGAATGAACACGAACGCTATCCACGCGGCGTGTTCCAACAACATCGTGATCAAATCATTGGTTGCAAGCACGGCTTAGGTATCGGCCTGGCCATCTTGAGTAGGAGCGTCGTCCTGCCAACTCGTTTCGAGTTCCTTCTCCGCCGCATCAAGCACCTGACGACACCGCAGCACCAAGGCCCGGCCACGACGGTGCGCTGCCATCGCTTCTTCGAGTTCAATCTCGCCAGCATCGATCCGTTGAATGATCGCCTCGAGTTCGACAACAGCGGCGTCAAATCCCATGGAGCCCGATTCTGGAAGCGATTCAGTCATAGGTACAGAGCCTACCGGCTTGGCTCAGCGGCGTCGATGGATCGGACGAGCGAGTCGATGCTTCCGTCGGCCAATTTCGTCGTCAGTGGGTCGCCCGCCGCAACATCGCTAACGCTGCGAACCACACGCCCATCCACGTCCACCGTGATGGAATAGCCACGATCGAGCACCGATTCGGGCCCCACCGCAGACAGAACACCCTGCAACTGCTCAACCTGAGCCTCTCGACGTTCCAACATTCCGCGAGTCACGCTGCGAAGATCGGCCTGTTGCAGCCTGGACACCCCGCCATGCAGCCGGACCACCATCGCCTGGCGGAGCCGGGCCGTGGCCGCCTCCACCCCTTTGCGACGACTGGCAAGCCTCGCGTGGGGTTGCCGACGCGTCATCGCCTCGGAGGCAGCATCGACCCGTCGACGCGAGATCGAAAGCCGACGGCCAAGGGCCTCGATCAACGCCGCCTCGGCCGTGGCCACGTGCTGACGTCGAAGCGTCAGGTGGTGCCGCATCCGTCGACCCAATCCGTCGGCCAACAGATCCAGCCGCGCCAACTCATCGGTGCGACTGGGCAGCAACAAGTCCATCGCTCGCGTAGGGGTCGAGGCGCGAACATCGGCAATCAGTTCAATAATAGTCGTGTCGGACTCATGCCCAATCGCTGCGACGATGGGTGTCACAGCAGCGTGAACGGCCTCGGCCACAACGCGTTCATTGAATGCCCAGAGGTCTTCGATCGACCCACCGCCACGCGTGACGAGCATCGCCTCGATTCCCAACTCGGGCGCCGCCGCGTCGACGCTGGCAATCGCCTGAGCAATGCGCGACGCCGCCGCAGCGCCTTGCACGGGCACATCGACGAGCATCAATTGACACGCTGGCCACCGATCGCCCGCAGTTCGAAGTACATCCTGCAAGGCGGCGCTCACGCCACTAGTCAGCACGGCGATCCGCTCTGGCACTCTAGGAAGCGGCTTCTTGGCTGCGTCATCAAACCACCCCGCACTGCGAAACTCATCACACAACCGCCGATAGGCCGCCTGCAAGTCGCCCACCCCATCGCGTTTGATCCGTCGAACCCGAAGTTGTGTGCGTCCCTGGCGGGCCCAATGCGTCACAGAGCCCCTCACCACAACCCGATCACCCGACTCGGGCGTCATGTCGGTCCCGGCTACATCCGATGCCCACATCACACACTGGACCGTGGCCGAGTCATCCCGCAACGAGAAATACCAGTGCCCATTGCGGAGCGTCCAGTTGGCCACTTCGCCGACCACATCCACCGGGTCGGGCACCCCAACGGACAATGCATCGAGAATGCACGTCCCAAGCCGAGATACAGTCCACGGCGTGGGAGGACCTGACGGGGCGGGACCGGGGCTAGGCGGTGGCGTAGCAGCACCCTGGTCATCGGCGTTGCTGGGTGTCCAATCAAATGGCAACTGACTCATGCGAGCCGATGTACCACGTTTTACGCCCGCGTGCCGAAACTGCGATACTCACCCTTCCAAGATGAGCGCCACGACCCTGCAACTGACTACGTCTATCGCCGAACTCCCCGGTGTCGAACGTACCGACGCCCAATCGCTCTCCCAAATGGGTTTGCGCTGCGTCGCGGACCTGCTCCTGCACCTGCCGCTTCGCTACCAACACACCCGACCGTGGCAGCCCATCGGGCCCATCGTCGATGCGGTGGTCGATGGTCAGGAGTACGACGATCAGGTCGAGGTTCACGGCGAAGTAGTGTCGGTCAAACGTGGCTTTGGCCGGCGACCCCAAGTCGAAGTCATCATTGACGACCCCACTGGCGAACTCACGCTGGTCTTCTTCAATCAACCGTGGATTCAGCGTCGCCTGCATCCGGGGTACAAACTCGCCGTAATTGGGAAACCCCGCCTGTATCGCAAACACGTGCAGATCGCCAACCCGACGTGGCGTCCGCTGGACGATGCCGCCACACTCTCGCCGCCGCCAAACACCGACGACCTCGTCCAAATTCAACCGATCTACCCAGCCACCGAAGCGATGGCCTCGCCACGCATCGCCACAATCATCGCCTCGTGCCTAGATCAAGCCGTGTCCCTCTTAGACGACCACCTGCCCGAACAGTGGCGAAAGGACCACGGACTGCCCACGTTGGCGATGGCCTATCGCGACCTGCACCGCCCTACCTTTGACGAACACATCGCTGCAGCTAGGCGACGACTCGTGCTGGATGAACTGCTCCTGCTGCAACTGGCTGTCATGATGAAACGCTACCACCGACGCACCGTGCTTCATGCACCGGCACTCCCCTACACCAGCGACATCAAGGATCGCATCGAGGCTCGCATTCCCTTTGCGCTCACCGACGCGCAGCGCCGAGTCATCAATGACATTTCCGCCGACCTGGAAACATCAATCCCGATGAACAGACTGCTGCAAGGCGATGTAGGCAGTGGCAAAACCGTCGTTGCCTTAGCAGCGATGCTCCAAGCCATCGCGCACGGTCGGCAAGCAGCGATGATCGCCCCCACCGAACTTCTGGCCGAACAGCACACTCGTACGCTACACGCCCTGCTTCGTGATTCCTCCGTCACGCTATCACTACTCACTGGATCTATCTCGGCACCACAGCGGCGACGGCTGCTCGATGCGATTGCCGTAGGCGATTCGGACATCGTCGTGGGCACGCACGCGGTTCTAACCAAAGATGTGGTGTTTGCGGACCTCGCCATCGCCGTCACCGATGAGCAGCACCGCTTCGGCGTGCGGCAGCGGGCGGCACTTCGTGACAAGACCGAAGACAAAAGCCAAGCGCCTCATCAACTGGTAATGACCGCAACGCCGATTCCCCGCACGCTGAGCCTGACGATCTTCGGTGATCTGGACTACTCCGTACTGGACGAACTGCCTCCTGGGCGAACACCTGTCGAGACCAGCACCGTGACCAGCGCCGATTCGAGTGCTGTGTACGAGGACGTCGCCAACGCGGTGCGCAGAGGCGAACGAGCCTTTATCGTCGCAGCCGTCATCGATGAATCTGAAGTGGGGTTGGTCGATCTGCACACGCACCTCACGTGGCTCTCGAATGGGCCATTGCGACAGTGCCGCATTGAAGCCATGCACGGTCGGCTCGATTCCGATACCCGCGATGCCATCATGGATCGCTTTCGACGCGGCGATCTGGACGTGCTCGTGGCCACCACCGTCATTGAAGTCGGAGTCGACGTGCCCCAAGCAACCCGAATCGTCATCGAGAATGCCGATCGCTTTGGTCTGGCCCAACTCCACCAACTTCGCGGACGAGTAGGTCGCGGCGACACGCCCGGACGCTGTGTGCTCATTGCCGATCCAACCACCGAGGAAGGTCGACGTCGCATTGAAGCGATGGTGGACACCACCGACGGGTTCCGCATCGCCGAACGTGACCTTGAAATCCGCGGGCCAGGCGAACTCTTTGGCGCCAAGCAGTCGGGCATACCGCCCTTCCGAGTGGCCCAACTGCCACGCGACATGGAATTGCTGGCGCTGGCCCGTCGAGACGCTCAAGCGTGGATCGATGCCGACCCACTACTGTCATCGCCCGAACACGCACTCCTTCGCAAACGGATGCTCAAAGCGCACGGTCGCTGGCTTGGATTGGGAGATGTTGGATGAGCCGAAACACCGAACTTGCTGCCAGATTTGACGAATTGGTAGCACTCATGGAGATCACCGGAGCCAATGGCTTTCGCATCAGGGCTGTTGCCAAGGTCGCTCGCATTCTGGAAGACCTCGAGGTCGACATCGACACGATTGCCAACGACGCCAAGGCGCTCAAGGCCATTGATGGAATCGGTGACAGCAGCGTGGCCAAGATTCAGCAGTGGTGTCAGACCGGATCCTTTGAAGACCTGGACACGCTTCGCGCCAACATCCCGGACGGCCTGGTCGATCTCTTGAGCATCTCGGGACTGGGGCCAAAAACCGTCGGCAGATTCTGGCGTGAAGCCGATGTCGTTGACCGAGCCAGCCTGCAAGCAGCCATCGACGATGGGCGCCTGGCCACGCTGCCACGCATGGGGGCCAAAACCATCGCCAACATCGCCGATGCCTTGCAATTCGCCCAACAATTTGCCGATCGCACATCCATTGGTATCGCCATGCCTCTTGCCGAAACACTCATTGATCAACTCGGTCGTGTCTCTGGCGTTGAGTCCATCCAGTATGCAGGTTCGCTGCGCCGAGGGTGCGAAACCATCGGCGACATCGATCTGCTGGCCGTCGCCAGCAACCCCAAGGCATTAGTCGATGCCTTCATTGACAAAGCGCATGCCACCAAAGTGCTCGCCAGCGGCGACACCAAGGCATCGATCCGCCATACACAGGGCATGCAAGTAGACCTCCGCATCGTGGACGCCGCAGCCCTCGGCGCCGCCATGCTCTACTTCACCGGAAGCAAAGAACACAATGTCCAACTCCGCGAACGTGCCCGGACTCTGGACACCAGACTCAACGAGTACGGCTTGTTTCCCGACGACGGCCAAGACGCGCCGCCTCAGCAACGAGGCATTTCGCCCATCGCCGCGGCCACCGAAGAAGACATCTACACGCATCTGGATCTGCCCATGCATCCACCAGAACTGCGGGAGTCCCGCGACGACATCGCCACGGCCCCGACCGAAGGTCTCATCGAACTAACCGACATCGGAAGCGACCTGCATACGCACACGATCGCAAGCGATGGAATCTTGTCAATCGAAGAACTCGTCGACGAGGCCCGCCGCCGTGGCTACCACACGCTGGCCATCACCGACCACTCGCGATCGCAACCTCAAGCCAACGGTCTGTCCATCGAACGCCTGCTGACCCACATCGATGCTATCGCCGCAGTCGCTCGAAATCACAACGACATTCGAGTGCTTGCTGGCAGCGAGGTGGACATCTTGTCTGACGGCACGCTGGACTACCCGGACGACATTCTCGAGCGGCTCGACCTAGTGGTCGCATCACCGCATGCGGCGCTGCGCCAAGACCCTCCGGCCGCCACCGCACGACTTATCGCCGCGGCTTCACACCCACATGTACACATCATCGGCCACCCCACTGGTCGCATCATCGGCCGACGGCCAGGCCTCGAACCAGACATGCAAGCAGTGGCCCAGGCCGCCGCAGACCACAACACAGCGCTGGAAATCAATGCCAATCCCAAGCGGTTGGACCTTCGAGATCGACACGTGCGTATCGCCTTGGACTGCGGGGCCCTTATCGCCATCGACACCGACGCGCACACCGCTGAACACTTCGACTTCCTTCGATATGGGATTCTGACCGGCCGCCGCGGGGGGCTCACCGCCAAGCACTGCATCAATACATGGTCCGCCGACGCTCTGGCTCAGTGGCTCGACGGCCACGTCTGATAGGCTGCGGGACTCCATGCTGCAATCACTTTCCGATCGATTGAGTGGCGCCATCAGCCGCCTGTCTGGCCAAGGTCGCATCAGCGAAGCCAACGTCCGCGAAACGATGGACGAAGTTCGCCAAGCATTGCTCGATGCCGATGTGAATTTGGAAGTCGTCGATGCATTCTGTCGCGACGTACTGAGTGAGGCCACCGGCGAAGCGGTGCTTCGCGCTGTCAAACCTGGCGAGCAGATGATCGAAATTGTTCACCGCCGCCTCGTCGAGTTGATGGGTCCGGTCGACGAGCACCTCGTTGCGGCTGACCCTGCCCCAACGGTCATCATGGTGTGCGGACTTCAGGGCACAGGCAAGACCACGACCTGTGGCAAACTGGCCGCTTGGCTGCGACGGAATGGCCGCAGTGTGCTCGTGTGCGCCGCAGACCTCCAGCGTCCCGCAGCAGTAGAACAACTCCGTGTGGGCATCGAGCAAGTCGAGCAGGACGCCCGCGGCCAAGCGAAGGTCGGCTTCTACGGTGAGGCGGACAAGTGCGCCCCGTGGGGCGAGGCGACCGGTGTCGCGGTGGAAGTCTGCATGCGGGCGGTCCGTGAGGCACGCTCGGAACGGTACGACGTGCTGCTGATTGATACCGCTGGCCGGCTCCATGTCGATGAACCACTCATGAAGGAATTGGAGTCGATCCAGTTCGCAGTCCACCCCCACCACATCCTGCTGGTCGTCGACTCCATGGCTGGACAGGATGCCGTTCGTTCGGCCCGAACCTTCCACGAGCGACTACCAATCGACGGTGTCATTCTGACCAAGTTGGACAGCGATACCCGAGGTGGCGCCGCCCTGTCGATCAAACATGTCACCGGTACGCCCATCAAGTTCATCGGCACCGGCGAACACATGGGCGACTTCGAAGCGTTTCATCCAGACCGAATGGCCGGACGCATTCTGGGTATGGGTGATGTCGTGTCGCTGGTCGAGAAGGCCCGCGACGAAGTCGATGAAGCCGAGGCAGAGGCGTTGGCCGAGCGTATGGCCAAGGGCCAGTTCACCATGCACGACTTTCTCAAGCAGCTCAAGTCAGTGCGTCGCATGGGCAACATGAAGCAACTGCTAGGCATGCTTCCGGGCGTTGGCAAGATGATGAAAGACATCGACGTGGACGAAACGCAATTCGACCGCATCGAGGCCATTTCCGGCTCCATGTCCGCCGCCGAACGCGACGATGTGGCGATCATGAACAAGTCGCGCGTCCGCCGCATCGCACGAGGCTCGGGCACGAGTGGCCCAGAAGTCAACAAACTGCTCAAGCAGTTTGAGATGGTCAAGAAGATGTCCAAGCAGATGACCGGTGGTGGGATCGGCGGCCGCATGAAAGCTGCCAAGAACATGGCCGCTGGCGGCGGGATGCAGGACCTTGCTGCGATGGGACTGGGCGGTCGCGGATCGACCAAAACGCAATCCACCAAATCTGGATTCAAGCGGCGTAAAAAGCGGCGTTAACTCACAACGCTTGGTTAGGTACCCGGCGATGCTTTGCTTGCGAGCGATCTGAGTTTGGGAATCACCAAGTCCGACAGCAGGATCTTGATGCACGCTGCAATTGGAATGGCGATGAGCATGCCGTACGCGCCCAGTACGGCGCCGCCGGCGAGCACCGACACGAAAATGGTGACCGGGTCGAGATTCGTCGCGCGGCCCGCGATGAGCGGGGTGAGCACCCAACCGTCAAGTCCCTGCACGATGGCGAAGACCAGCGTAGGCCAGAGCACGATGCCCCACCAACTCATGCGCACCGCGATGTCGAGATCCAACTGCGCCATCGCCAGCAGACCAACCGCCAAGGGTAGACCGACCAGGCCGAGGAACGGCACGATCGAGAACGCTCCGATGAGCACGCCCAGCAAGATGGCATAGGGCACGCCAGAGAGCATCCAACCGATGGCCAGTAGCGCCATCATGATGAGGCTGATGACGATTCGCCCACGAACAAAGCCTGCCACCGCGGCGTCCATGCGATGGAGCAGTGGTACGATCGTGGACTTGCTACCAACGGGCAGTAGATCGTTACAAAATTGCACGACGTGCGGGAACCACAGACTGAAGTAGAAGAAGTAGAACGGGATCAGGAACAAAAGCATCCCAATAGCGATGAGTTTGAGCACCACCGCCCACGCAATGGATCCGGTTCGTGAGGCCAAACCCCACACATCGACCGACGAGGACGACGCTACTTTGGCTAGCGTCTCCGCTTTGTTCGCGGTCGTCGCACTCTTGGCAGTCGTACCGTCCGAACCGGCCTTTGTGCTCTCCCTGACCGTCACTTCCGGCACCGGGGCAACGACAGGCGCATGCTCCACCTCGTGAAGTCCCGCGGGAAGTTTAGCCACCACACGTAAGACGGAATCCTGATAATCCGTAGGCACATACTCATCGACAAATCGTGTCAGGCGTACGCGGACATCGCCGTTCTGCACTTCTTCAACGAGTTGTTCCGCTTGCGAGACAACTCTGGGAACCAGCAGCACTGCCGCTAGAAGAATGATCGCCGTACCAGTGATGAGCAAAAGCGAGACCGCGCCGATTCGACCAAAAGGAATCCACTTGGTGCGGGCCATCCACGCCACGGCGGGTTCAAAGAGATAGGCCAGCAGCAAGGCCACGAGGAGCGGAATCGTCACTTCTCGCATCACGTACCCGAGCCACAACAGCCCGCACACGATGAGCAGCGTCAATAGGTCCCGGATCGGCCGGATTTCCCAAAGGTGTCGATCGCTCGCAGGTCGATCAGGTGCCGTCTGGCCCATGCGGCGCTCCTTGCAAGGTCAAACCAATTAGTTGCCCTGCTGCGCACTACCAATGTGCGTGGCGAGATCGCGCGGATCGAACGCTTCACGGAAGTCATAGACCCCGTGAAAGTCCTCGACTTGATCCTCCGCCTCGCGGTGCAGAATGCCCACGTCCACGAGGTTGAACACGATGGCACCAAAATCTTCGGTGCGATGCACATTCCATACCTTCAGAACGGTGGGTGCGAGCAGGCCGAATCGATTAATGGCCATATCCCGCAAGCCCATGCACAATTCCTGCCCACTAAGGTGACGTTCGAACTCATTGAAGCCATGCGTCGTGGCAGGCTCTTGCAACCGATCCACCGTCCAACTCAGACCGGCCTCTACAAAGAGGTAGGCCTCCAGTGGATAGGGGCCCGCGGCCCGAAGGATTTCGTGCAAGTCGCTTTTGGCTGTCAGCATGCTCATGATTGTCTCTCTCAACGGCCCCGCTGCAGCGAGGTGGTGCTCGGATGATATCGGGCCTTGGCCAACATTCACGTGACAACTTCACGAATTCAGGGCTTGGGAAAGCCCTTTGTGAGGGGCCAGCACCCATTCGGGGGCCGAATCGTTGGATAAAGCCGAGGCCAACAGGGCGTCGGTCGAGTCGCCAGAAGCCTTGAGCAGCAGCACGCCTTGGCACTGGGGACCCAAGCACACCTCATCGGCCTGGCGGCCAAGCGAGCGGGCACCTTCAATGGTCGCCATCTCCAGAAGCACCCGTGGATCAATGCCATCGCGGCTGGCCAGAAGCCGCATTTCATCCAGTACGCTGATGCGATCGGGCGTATCCAAACACAGCAGCGAGTCGGTGCCTAGGCACACCGACACCCCCAAGGCCCGCAAAGCTTGCCACGGATGCGTCGACAAGGCCGGGGGCGCATGACCAAACGCCGCTGATGCCCGCGGGCAATACACCACACACATCTGTGTCTGCGCGATGCGATCAATGTGCGCAGATTCAAGCCAATTCGCGTGGGCGCACAAAGCTTGGCACGATCCGAGCACGTCGCCAAGATGGTCAACGGGGTGACAGGCGGGCACTTCCACGGCATCGGACCAGACGCCGATGTCCGCTTCCAACATCGCCCGAAGCGGCCCAGTGCCTGAGGCGAGCAGTTCCAGTTCCGCTGGCGTCTCAGCCAGATGGGTCGTCACACGCCGCCCCATCGAGGCGGCCTCCTCAAAGACCCCGCGACTGCAGGAATAAGGCGCGTGGGGTGATAGGCCAACGTGCACGCCCCGGTCATCGGCCGGCCATCGATCGCACGCCTTTCGCATGGCCTCGACGGCCCCGGACTCACCCTGCCCAATCCCAAATACCTCCACAAAGGACACGCCCTCCAAGGAACTGGCCCGAAGGGTTTCGATGGATGCTTCCGCTGGATGGCCGGCGATATCGCCAATCAGCGAAGTTCCCCCAGCGAGCGACAATTCAATGCCTCGCTCAACGGCCATATGGGCCTGCTGGTCCGTTCGCCCCATCCGAAGTGATCGCACCCTGCCAACCCAACCGCGAAAGTCCGACCCCGCCGCAGGCCAGATACCCACATCGCTGAGGTCCAGGTGTGTGTGGGCGTTGACCAAACCGGGAATCAGCAGTCCATCGCAGGTCTCGACCAGCGCATCGACGTGGCCAATGGCCTCTGGGCGATCGACTGCAACGATTCGCCCGTTTCTGACGAGCATCGCCGCCGGGAAAAAATCAGATCCTCGAGCATCGATCGCGCCCGAAGCGTGAATCAATCGAACTCTATCGACAGGTTGTCCACAGTTTGGCACCGTCACCACAGATTGGTTCCAACCTCTTGCCCTGACGATCGATACACTGCAACGCTGTTGAGGGCCTGGCAACGCGCCGCGGTCCCAAGCCTAGCACGACACAGCCATCCTTTGGAGGGATTCTCATGACACGTCACCTAATGCTCGGCCTGCTTGGCCTCACGCTCGTTGGAACCGTCGGTTGCAACGGATCCAACCGCAAATACGAAGCGCTCCAGAACGTCAACCGTTCACTCGTCCAGCAATTGAGCGATGCCGAACGAAGTCGCGCTGAAATCGAGCAGACCCTCGTCCGCCGCAATCAGGAACTCGATCAGGCTCGCACCGAAATCGGCCGACTCCAAGGTGACTTCGACACACTCAACACCGAGTGGGACACACTGGCCGCTCGCAACGACACGCTTGCCCGGCACCTGACGGCCTTGGAAATTGGCCAGATCCCTGAAGACATGGAAGCGGCACTGGCCGCCGTGGCCGCAGCGAACCCTGAACTGATCACGTTCGACTCGGACAATGGCATGCTTCGGTTCTCCAGTGACCTGACGTTTGCCTCGGGCAGCGACCAACTCAAACCTGGGAGCGACCAACCACTGAGTGCCGTTGCAGGCATTCTCTCATCACCCACCGCCGTGCCGCTGGACATTCTCGTCGTCGGGCATACCGACGATGTTCCAGTGACCCATTCCCGCAATCAGCACCCGACCAATCTGCACCTCTCGGCCCACCGCGCCATCGCCGTGCGAAATGCTTTGGTGTCCGCTGGCGTCTCGGCCAACAATGTCCGCATCGCTGGTGACGGCGAGTACCACCCGATCATGCCAAATGATGCCGGAGGTACCGCGGCCAACCGTCGCGTCGAGATCTTCCTCGTTCCAGCACCTCGCACTGAGGCGGTCGTCGAAGTCGATACCGAAACTGGTAACGCCTTCGATGCACCCATGAAGTAGATCCACGGCGCGCCGTAGGTGTCCGTTGCACTCAACATGGCATCCCGCATTGGCTGCACCACGCGGCTGATTGCGGAAGGAACAGGACGTTTCACACGCTTCGCCATGCATGCATTGGGAGGCGTCGTACTGCGGCCAAGGCGTTGGTTGAACTGGCGTGTCATGGCACCACTGCTGATGGAAGTGGGCGTCATGAGCGTGCCGGTGGTAGCCATCACCGGAATCTTCATCGGCATGATTCTGGCCGTCGAAAGTTTTGCCCAGTTCGCGGTTTTTGGTCTTGAAGATCGCCTCGGCATGATCATCAATGTGTCGGTAGTCAAACAAATCGGACCAGTCCTCGCCGCGGTCATGGTGGCAGGCCGAGTTGGCGGTGCGCTGACTGCAGAACTGGGCACCATGCGGGTCACCGAGCAGCTCGATGCCATTCGCGCGATGGGGGCCGACCCCATCGAAGTGCTCGTCGTCCCCCGAGTAGTCGCATGCACGCTGATGACACCCATACTGACTATCTTCTCGGATGTACTGGGCGTGACGGGTGGTTGGCTCTTTACCGTCGTGGTCAATGGTGCCGACCACGTGGCCTATTGGAATTACACCGGCTGGTTTTTGACCTGGTGGGAACCAGCTACGGGCCTGATCAAAGCAACCTTCTTCGGCCTGAGCATCGGACTCATCTCGTGCTACAAGGGCTTTGGCTGCCGAGCCGGCGCCGCGGGCGTCGGCCGCGCCACGACCGAGTCATTCGTCGCCTCATTCCTCGCCATCATCGCGATCAACCTCGTACTGGCAGACTTCCTCCGCGAAGTCGGCCGCGTCCTGCTCGGCATCGGATTCAAAAGCCCACTGGGGTGATTCGCTGGTCGGTGAGGGAGTGCATTTGTTCTTGTGCGATCCACGCTCCACTTTCGACGCTCTGGCAGCGAATCTGCGCGTCTGAACTACACTGCCCTTTGCGGAGTACCCATCGCCGATGATCCAACTCACATCACTCGTATTGACAGCCCTGCTGCAAGGCGGACCCACATCCCCGCCCCCAGGAACAACACCGACCAAGCCGATGACGCCGTCACCAGGCGTTACCCCCGGGGCCATGGCTCCCGCCGCGACACCAGCACTGTTACAGCCCAACGCACCAGTAGTCATCCCCGAAGGAGCGCTCCGTCGTGCCGATGGTCGGCTCAACCGATTCACCATGAGCGTGACCATCTTCCAATCGCCGCTACAACCACCCACCGGACAATGGCAACTGCCCCTCATCGCCGACGGTCCATGGAGCATGCTCGACCCGAACCAATTTGAAGTCACCATCTCGACGCCACAGGGAGCGACAACCGAGCCCGCAAGCCAACTCACTTCCAAACCTGGACGACTTGGAGACATCATGCTCTCGATCGACGCGCCGACCAATGAGGGCCTGCCCATCAGCATCGGTGTGCAAGGGGTCGTTGCGACGTGGTCATGCGAATTCGACGACGCCGCAGCCATGAAACTGGACTGGCCCGCCCAGTGGCCCACCGCCGTTCAATCGCTACTGAGGCCCTCGCCGTTGATCGAATCTGACGCCGACATCATCACACAAACCGTCCAGCGTGTGACCAACGGTGATGTTCGCAGCGTGCCACCAGTACAAGCAGCCAAACTGCTCGTGCAATATGCCTGCAGCAATTTCCAACCAAATGGTTCTCGCATGCTCCGCGGACTTCGTCGGCAACTTCGGGGCATCGCCGTGGAAGGCGCCACCACTGCCGCCCAAGCAGGCGCAGGATCACCCGCAGATCTGGTGTGTCTGTCGGTCGCCATGCTGCGCGCCGCTGAACTACCCGCCCGGCCCGTCATCGGAATCGCGGAAGATCGCGGAAGCCGCAAGGGTGAGTTTGTCACCTGGGCCGAGGTCTACCTTCCCAACTGTGGCTGGGTCCCCTTTGACCCCTACGAACTCAACAAGCGATCCGTCAACACGCTCGACGCACGTCAAGCGTGGCGGTACTTCGGCAACGTGCCCAACCTCGACCAACGCATCCCGCTAGCGTGGACCTTTGCGCCTGGAAACGGCGACACAGCTTGGGACGCGTGGGCTTTGTGGGGATGGACACGGCTGGCGCCGGGCGTCGAGTTTCCGCTGGATATTGAACACCTCGTAATCAATACCAAGAATGGGACGCTCACCCTGCAAGATGCCAATACCGTGCCAACCCAAGTCAACCTGCGACGATCGTCACTTGGTCGCGCTTCGCCACCAAATGCCCCAATAGGCAGACGCCCGTGATGAGAGACGAAGATCCGTCACCCGAAGACATCGAGCGCTTCGGTGATGATGCTGATCAAACTGGGTACTGCCCCGAGTGCGGCGCCCAAGTGTGGGACGCGACCCCGTCATGTCCCAAGTGCGGCGCCTGGATCGAAGGGGGCGTGCTGCGACGACCGCCCGCGGCCGAAGCCTTTCACAAACGCGCCATGCTGCTTGGCATCATCATCATTCTCATCGCGTTCATCTTCGTGTTCGCCATATAGAAACAAGATGCCACCTCATTCTAAATCAGACCGCGGCCTCGCTTCAGTGAAGAGGAGGCCGCGGGGATGAATTCCGACGCACGCGTGGACGCGGGGGCGTCCCAATGCGTGCGCCAGAGCGGGGCTGGGTGTGTATGGGAACGTCACTCCATGGAGTCATCCCAAAAGGACTCGCGATCTTCCTCGGCCTCCTCGTTGACGGGCGGCCGATCCTCTGCTTCGGCCAGTAGTCGGCGAAGGCATCGATTCTCTCGGCGGGTGGCCTCTAGGTCAAAAATAAGGTAGTTCATACAGAGCCGCAGGTAGTCCAGCGAACCTTCTAGCGACGCCAGTGACTTCTGTAGATCCTGCTGATGCCCTGTGGCATCGTCTGTCAATCGGATCAGCAAAGCCCGCTGCCGTGCGGGTAAGCCATTGATTCGCTCTAGCAGGGCAGCGAATTGATCCTGAAACGCTCTCTCGTCCATGACTCCTCACTCCATATCTCTCGATTGTCGACACCGCTCCGGGCGGTGCCACCCCAAGATGACACAAACGGCCCCCCAAGCCACCCCCCACCTCCAAGAAACTTCCATCCACCACCACAAAACCTCCACCTGTACCGCCTAAGCCGTTTTGGGGAGCCACCACACACCCTGAAATACAAGGTATGTGCGACCCCAAATCGCCTCACCTCTAGCCCAAAAATAGCTCTGAGTCGGTTTGCGATGAAAAAAACGGCGATCTCGTTATCGGAAAGACTGTCTCTTTGACGTTGGTGGCAACGAGCCGGGCTGATTTATGAAAATGAGACTGGCTGCCCCAATGCCCCTAGCCGTGGTAGGTACAGGTGCTCGTACAAGTTTCGTGAACGGTGATTCGGTGAAGCTGGGGAAGTACGGGCTTGAGGCGTTGCCAGATCCAGTCCGCCAACAATTCGCTGGTGGGGTTCTCAAGGCCGTCGATCTCGTTGAGGAGCCGATGATCGAGTGCCTCGTCCAGCGGGGCCCAGGCCTTAGAAATATCGCCGTAGTCCAAGAGGACACCTTGCTCTGCATCGACTGTGCCAGCTACGCAGACATCAACCTTGAAGGAATGTCCGTGCATGCGGCGACACTTGTGGCCGTCAGGAAATGTCGGCAGCCAATGAGCGGCTTCAAAGCGGAATGACTTGACCAGTTCCATGTTCATACCCGACAAGGTACCGAACCATGACGTGCAACCTCTAGTATGGGGCCGCATGAAGACCTTACCCCTGAGTTTGATCGGCCTGTTCCTCCTGCTGGGCTGCGCCCAGGGGCATGAACCGGCCGCCACAGCCCAACGGGCAGCCACGACTATCAATACGGAGGCCGCCAGCATGGCTACGCCGACATCCCAAGCCGGATACGACCTCTCCCCACTGTCCGATCAAGTCCGCCAGGACCTCACTAGCCGACTGAGCCCCCAAGCCCTGGAGATCACACAGCGGTCCGGTACCGAACCAGCCGGTTGCGGACTGCTGCTGGATAACAAGGAAGACGGCATCTACTGCTGCGTGGTCTGCGGACTGCCGCTGTTTTCGAGCGAACACAAATTCACATCCGGCACTGGCTGGCCAAGTTTCTTTGCCCAGTTCGACCCCCAGCACGTCGCTCGCCATGACGACTCCACCCACGGAATGGTCCGAACCGAAATCGCATGCGGCCGATGCGACGCGCACCTTGGCCACGTCTTTCCCGACGGCCCCCCGCCCAGCGGTGAACGCCACTGCCTCAACTCCGCAGCGCTGACCTTCCATGCCGACGGCACCGAACTACCCAACTTGCTCGCCACCGGACCCGCCACCACCGAAACGGCCTACTTCGCCGGTGGGTGCTTCTGGGGCATCGAGCATTACTTCCAACAAGGCGACGGCGTCATCGACGCAAGCAGCGGCTATATGCAGGGCGACGATGAACGCGCTACCTACCGCGATGTCTGCGATGGCAACACCGGACACGCCGAGTCGGTCAAGGTCGTCTTCGACCCCAGCCGCATCTCCTACCGCCAACTTGTCGACGCATTCTTCCGCATGCACGACCCGACGCAAGTCGATCGGCAAGGACCCGACATCGGAAGTCAATACCGCTCCGGCATCTGGACCACCAGCGACGCGCAGCAGGAAGTCGCCCGCCAAGCCATCGCCGAACTCAATGAGTCCGGCAGATTCCCGTCGCCAATCGCCACCCAGATCGGGCCTGCGGCGACCTTCCACTCGGCCGAGACCTATCATCAGGACTACATCGAACGAACCGGACGGGCGTGCCATGTCGCAAACCCGTGGTCAATCGAGCAGGTAAACGGACCGGGCCATTGACAAACACACCGCCGAGACGCGACACTACCAAGATCAACAGGAGATCCCACATGCGCATCATTGCTCTGAGCATCATGACCCTCGCAGCCATCAGCTTGGCCGGCTGCAAGACCCACGCAGGAACAGACGCCCTCATCGGAGGCGGCGCAGGCGCGGCCAGCGGTGCACTCATCGCAGGCCCAGTCGGGGCAGGCATCGGTGGTGCCATTGGCGCTGGAACTGGAGCCCTTATCGGAAACGAACAGGACAAGCAGGACCGCAAGGACGGCGTCAGCGAGTAGTCGTCGCCGCAGTCAATTCCAAAATAGATCAAGGCCGATCCGCCACTGCGGGTCGGTCTTGTCACTGCGCCTGCGGGGGCATGTCGATCGTCATGGTCGGGAATGCAAAGTCGGCGCCGCGCTTGGCCACAATGCGGCCCACATTGAGCATGACCTCCTGACGCATTGCCGTGAACTCACCGATGTCAGTTGTCTTGGAGTACGCCAAAATCGCGATGTCGATCGTCGAATCACCATAGCCCCCGAAACTCACCCGAATCGCCAGATCTGTATCGATCCCCTCAGTCGACTGAAGCATCGCGTGAATGTCATCAATAATTGGCTCGACCGCATCGAAGTCGTCATACCGCACGCCGACCGTTTCAGATAACCGGCGATTCTCTCGTTCGGAGAAGTTCTCAATGATGCCACTGACAAAGGTTGAATTGGGAATGTAGACAAGCCGCTTGTCGCCCATTCGAACATGGGTTGCGTACAGGCCGATCTGCTCAATACCACCTTCAATACCCTTGACCTGCACCCAATCTCCCACCTGGAACGGCCGATTAAACAAGACCATGATGCCCCCGAAGAAGTTGGCAATGACATCTTTGGAGGCAAAGGCAAAGGCTGCCGAACCGATACCACCGATGGTCAAAACGGCGCTCATATTCATGCCAAGCGCCTGCATGCCCACAACGAGCCCGAGGATCCACACCAGCACGACGCCGATGCCAAAGAGCGCCTGCAACGCCGTCATGTCCATATCGGACTTCGTGTCGATCGCCTGCTGTTCGATCATCTTCTGAGTACGGCGAACCCCACGAGCAAAGAAAAGTGTTCCGCAGAATACGACGATGATGATGCGTGCCGCCGGAAGCACAATGTGTACGAAATGCGCCACATCCACAGCAATCTTATGATCGTCGTCCCCGAGATGGACCCACAGCGCCGCACCATGTTCAATGGCCCACGTCAGCGCCAGCAGCCAAATGGCCAAGCCAACCGGAAGGCGTAAGGCGCCGGCAATAATGCCTCCCCACTTGAGCCGTCCAGTTGTCAGACGAGCGATTCGTGAAAGCATCCACCCCAGCACGAGGTGCAGAACAATCGCTGCCACAACGACCACACCAAGCATCGTCAATGACGATGTCAGATCAGAATCGAGGCCCATATTCTTGGCCAGGTCCGTCGCATTGGAATTCGCCGTGGGCACAATTGCTGAAATCATGGGTCGCAGGATACCGCTCGGACAAACATGCGTCAGTTCTGCCCTCCGAAACGGACCCGCATCGCCGTTGCCACGCCGGACGCATCAGGCAGGCCGCCGGGGTACACCCGGCACGCCAGCGTGGGCTCTGGCGAGGGCTTGACGCCGAAGAGGTCCACCCCATCCACCAGCACGCTGGGTGCTGGCCAGCAGAGTCGCGGGTCGTCATCTGGAAGCGATGACAAATCAACCGATTGCACTGCGATGTGCGGCGCCATTGCGTGCACCGCCTCCCGCACATGCGAGGTTAGGGTCGGAGTCATCGGGCACCCGGGGAAGCCCAGGACAACTACGCTGGGGACAGCCGTTGCTTGCTCCAGAAGGTGTCGCCGCGCCTCTCGATACCGCGCCACGTCAGGCTCCCAATCGTCGGCCCCACGATACACCCTGTCAAGAAGCGCCCGCTTAGGTTCGTTCGCAAGCATCGCCAGCAACGTATGGTCTTCAAGCCCGATGCGGTGCGCTTCAAATCGCAGGCCTGACAACGGCCCGTCCTTCCCGGGGTACACCACATGCGTATCTCCGGCGGGCAACCGATTGTCAGTGCCGGGCATCGCCGGATGATCGACCACGCTGTACATAAATGGATCGGCCTTCCAGTGGTTGAGCCCCCAGTGCAGATATCCATCCCAGCCTTCCTTGGCGGCCCCCCATCCGAAGTACACCTGTCGTAAACGTTCCTGATCGAGCAGACGATTCAACCACGCCCCACCTGGTCGCAAGCATGTATAGACCCAGACCTTGTCGCCAGCGTCGCGTCGATCGTCAAAAAACTCGCGCTCCGCTTGCCACGCCTGCACCTGCGGACACCACATGTCGATGGCACCGGCGAGCGATTTGGTCATGGTCGCCTCAAAGATCGGCACGCCAGGCAGTGATGATCGCATCAGATCCGCCGCGAGCACATAGTCATTGGCATTGACATCTGTCGGCTCGTCGGCAATGTGCTGCACCCACCGTTCCTGCCATCCGTTGGCCTCAATCTGATCGCGAATCTGCTGCGCCTGCGCGGCGAACAACGTCCGCCCCGCTTCCGACGTCAACAACTCACCGCCGAGTTTAAGTTTCAGCACTGGGCTGGACCAATCGCCATCGGGTCGACCGGCGATGGGCGCACCTTCGATCCAGTACAGGCCTGCGTCGGTGAATACATCGACGTATCGGCGCAGCCTGTGGTCATCGAGCACCCACTGCCCATCCTGTAATGAGAAGAAATCCGACCACCTGACCCAGAACATCGACTGTCGACCTCTCGCCATCAGGTCTCCATAGCGACGCATCATCGACCAGTGCGCTTCGCTCCACGGTTCCAATTCGTGCGCCTTGGCCATTTGGCTCGGGCTAAACCAGTTGGTGTAGCCAAGCGTGTCACGACCAGCCGCTGGCACCTCCACATCGTGCACCATCACGTCCAAGGGAAGATTCACATGCGCATCGCCCTGCGACACCTCGATGCGAACGGGTCGAAGACCGGGCTGGGCATCCGAGGCAAGCACCCATTGCACGTGCAGCGCCAGGCGATCGCCTGGCGCTACAAGCCCGCTCGTCACCGGTTCGAGCACTTCATACACGCGAAAGGGCGCGTCCCGGATAACGTGTTGGTTTTGCGCCTTGTCCCATCGCTCGGTGCGGCTGTCCGGGCCGGTGTTCTCCTCTACGGGCACATCGATGAGTCGATACCAGTTCGGCTGGGCAAGCCCCTGACCGATCGCTCGAAACTCGATGGGCTCATCCTGTGCAAGGCCGTCGATGACCACATGCACACCGGCCGTCCCCCCTCGGGCAACGTCGAGTCGACCTGATGCCATTGCCAAGGGGGGGCGATCTGGGTAGACCGGCTCGAGTTCATCGACCAGTACCGGCTGAATCGTCGCGAGGATCGCGGATAGGAGCGGGGCATACATACCCGGCACTATACGGGTCGTGAGGCAGGCGCCTCAAACGCCGGACTGCTAGTGTGCCTTCCATGGAGAAAGAACTCAGCGGTCTGCTTCGGCATCTCTTATTCGGGCACTTTGGTTCCAAAGGCGTTCGTCGTGGCTTGGCCGCGTCGCTGCTGGAGGAGCCACTGTCGCTGTCACGAGATGACCGCAAGGCGGAGATGCGGGCGATCGATTGGAAGGCTGGGGAAATAATGGTGTCCGATGCGATGCGCGAAATCGACCCGCCGTCACGAGGTCACCTCGAATGGAGCGCGTGGATTCTTGGCGCATGGCAGGTGCTCCGGCCACGCTTCGAATCCGACGAGGCCGCCATCGAGTATCTCGGCGCCGCATCGCTGCGCGGATTCGACACTTGGATGGTGCGATTGGGTGTGCGCCTGGCCCTTCGCAGTTGCAAGAACAACCCCGCGCGTGCCAAAGCGATCTTGGCCACAGTGATGAAACAATTCGGCGTGAGTTTCACAAGCGACGTTAAGCAAACCGAAACGAGTGTCACACTTCGGGTGACCAAGTGCTTCTACATAGACTTCTTCACCGCCCACGGTGTGCCGGCGCTCACAACCGTGTTGTGCCGTCTCGACCAACTCTGGTTCAAGGCCATCGACCCGGCCAAACACGGGATGGTCTTCGACATGGAGCACTATGTCACAATGAGCCGCGGAAGCGAGGCCTGCCTGTTTCCCATCCTCGTGCAGAAGCCGAGTCCTTGACCGGACGAGGGCTTTGCGCGTGCACTTCTGGGTTGAATATTTCATAATGAGACCGCTGGAAGTGAACCATGCCCACTGTCTCTTGGTATCTCAAACACCATTCCAGGTCTCGATGCGCATCGTCGATCGGCGGCCTCAATCGCGCGCCGATACGCAGGACAAAACCATCCATGCGCTGGAAGCCTTCGTCACAATTCGGTAGGCCAAAGAGCCACACAGGCCGCGCACGCAGGCGTCACTTGTCTTGGTTCTGGTTGCGCACCAGTGTGGCAGCCTCCAACCAGCGCGAGTTGACCGACCCCAGCAGTTGCCCCGACACCTCGCCGCACGCGGCTTGGCCACGCCCAACCGCGCCGTTGCACACGATGAGAAAGCCAAGATCCACATCCGGCAGCAGCCACACAATGCAGTACCACCCGGTATTGCTTCCATCATGCAGCAGGGCGCGCCCGAACGCCGTGGGCAGGGCGATCCATCCGCTGGCGTAGTCCATTCCAGGCATTCCGGGCATGGGATTTCCGGCAGCGGGCGTCTGCAGCGATCCATAGGCCTTGGCGTCGATCAAAGAGGCATCGCCGGTCCCACCGGCCAAGTGCCCCTGCAAAAACTTAATCCAATCTTCTATTGAGGCGTACACCGTGCCAGCGGGACCAAGTACCGGCGGGTTGTCGGCGATCTTAATTGGCTCGGCCGGTTCGCCGGTTTCGTAATGCCCCAGCGGCTGTGTGGGCGCTTGGCGGTCCGACGGCGGTGGTCCAAAGCCAGCCGACTTCATGCCCAAAGGCGCAAAGACTCGCCTACGCATGAGCGATTCCCATGACTCGCCGGTGGCATGCTCCAACATGGCTCCGGCGATGATGTAGTTGTCGTTCGAGTACTCGTACAACTCACCTGGGCCGCGCGTGGGCGGTGAACTGAGCACTTCAATGGAGTGAGCGGTTCGCTGCTCTTGAATCGGGCGCTCATCACTCCAGTACGTCATGGATGGGCTGCCCTTGGGGAATCCTGAGCACTGCGTCACCAACTGTTTCAGTGTGACGTCCGCCCACCCCTGATCGATCTCGTCGCCGAACACATCTCCCAGCGAGGTCTCCCAAGTGATTGTTCCATCGGCCACCAGCATCGCCGCGAGCGTGGCAGTCATCGCCTTGGTGCACGAACCAAGATGCCAGATGTCCGCAGTCGTCACTTTCTCAGGCCGATCACTGGCCCGTACCCCCGTGACCACCATCTCCAGAATGTGATCCTTCGTAAAGACCGCCGCCCCCATCGCGGGTATCTCATGGTTGGCCGAGGCCTGCACGAGCTGTCCGGTCAGCCATTGGGCGTCGTCATCAACCGTCCACGTCGAACCGCTAGCCCCGCCGTAGACCGCCATGGACATTACCCAAGCTAGAGTGCGCTTCATCTCTCGTCTCCTTCGGGCCCTGCGCTCCCCGCTAGGCATGCGATCATTCGCTGCAAGTAAAATGCACGGCGAGGCTTGTGGTGTGACCTTACTCCATTAGTAGGTCCACATTTGATCTCGGAGGGTATCGATGACACAGTGCGGCTGGCTGAACGCATGGGTTACTCGCACTGCCGCGTTGATCGCCCTGAGACGCTTCAATCGCCCTTGATCCGCCTCAGGCGCATCCACC
>CAZGFN010000003.1:58556-73674 GCA_964524945.1 uncultured Isosphaeraceae bacterium | reverse complement strand
GGATTACATCCAACACTCCAGCGCGATCAGACGAATTGTGTTGTCAACACCCACACCATTTGGAATGCGGTGTCATCACGACCGAGTAATTAGTTTAAATCTCCCAACCCCTCAGGTTTCACAGGGGCAGTGATGGGCGATTCGAATCTAAATCCGTAAGCAATGCCTGAATTCTTGGAATGGCAGACGCCAAGTCTCCATTTGAATCGAGTTCATGCGTTGCAAGCGAATCATAGGTCTCAAGCTGCTTACTTCTTGCTTGCAGCTCATCTGCACGCAACATCGGGCGATCCGTACCTTTTGCGATTCTGGCCAACGTCGTTTCTTCATCCGCAATGCAATTGATGACCATCGGCACCTTTTTCAACGCATCTTTGACAGATTCTGAGATCGGAGATCTTCCCGGGAGTGACACGACAGCATGTTTTTGTAGCAGAGCAGGAATAATTTCCGCCTCCACCTTGCGCCAACGTGCCTCGCCCTTTTTATCCCACGCCGATTGGACAGATGACATGCCAAGATGTTCTAGCACCTTATCGTCGGTATCGATGCATGGCATATCAAGGTAATTTGCAATCCATTCGCTAATGGTTGTCTTTCCCGAGCCTGAGTATCCAATAATCGCAATCGTGGACATCCTTGCATGGTAAACCGCGACAGGCTGATACCAAGACTTGCGACAGCAAAGGTGAAATAACTCCGCAATCTCTCTGAGCCGCATCAGCAGCCAGTTCTCACGACCGATTCTGCCTGCACAAGAGTTGCGGCGCGCGTCTTTATTCGCGCGCCGCCGCTCGCATCTGCTCATACGCCTTGGCGGCCCGAGATTGGTGTTGGTCCAGAGAGATGGGACCAAGTTCGCCAAAGGTAAACGAGGCATCTCCATCATGGCCCATGTCGTACCAGGCCTCAAGCATGTCTGAGTCGATGGGTGTCATCGAGAGCAACGCAGCATCGCCCTGAGGTGTGATGAACACACGAGGGTTGGCTTGGGCGTCAGAGGCGCCTCGGAGCCAGGCGATGACATTGAGCATCGCTGTGTCTGGATAGTCTGCACTCAATTGTGCTTTGGTCGGACTGGAATACTCAATGATGTCATTCAGATGTTGGCGGGTCGCCGCTGCGGCGCTCTGTAATCCAGCAGGATCACGCTGGGGCAGTATTCGAAGCATCCGGTCGAAATCTTTGCGTGAATTGACATCGGTCAGATGAGTCTGGATGTACTTCAGTGACAGTGGCTGCAATGCCACGGTGACCGCCGAAGACAACAGAGACGATGCGACATGCGGGTCATTGGCCAGCGCCGCATCAATGCGAGCAAGCTGTTCGATGGTTGTGCGGGCAGTCACTGCGTCGCCAGATTGCAGTGCTTGGTTGGCTCGGCCACACAGGCTAGACACCAGCGCATCTTGTCCAGGCAGCCACCACGGAATATTCGCATAGAGATACGTTTGAAGTGGCGGGGGATACTGGGCACTCTGCATAGGCTTGGCTGCTGCCAACAAGGAATCGATTTGGGAAGCCACCGAATCGTTTTGAAACCACTGTGGTCCTAGCGGCAATGCTAAGACTCCAGCACGGATCCACCACCATGCTGCGTTGGAGTCCTTGGTTGCCAGTCGCGTTCCTGCAGCGATGCCAGCGAGCACACTTGCAAAGGCGCGATGTTCTTCGACTTGTTCGTTGCGACGCTCCAAGACTTTGGCCAGTGTTGGCATCATCACTTGGGCCATGAGACCATTGCGACCCTCCAATGTGGCTTGCTCGAGTTCTTTGGCCAGTCGGATCGCCGTCGATTGATCGGGCGACTTGGCCAGCGAGATGAATTGGTCATACGCGTCGCTCATCTGGGCAATGTCACGCTTGAGCATGCCCACGGTGAGCTCTGAAATCACTGGAGGGTGATAATCAGAACCAACCACCGAAAGCAACGAGGCGACTACTTCGGGCTCGGGTGAGTCGCTGTCATCTAGAGTATCCAGTTGCAGTGTCTTGCTGATCCAACCAACCGCAACAACATGTTCTCGCTTCAGTGCCGCGTTGACCATGTATGGATCGTCGTTGTGCACACGATCAAATCCTGCCAGAAGTCTTGCGGCGTCGTTGGCTTCAAGTTGGCCACGGCCCATCAATGTCTCGGCAGTTACTCTGGCATGTTTGACCATGCTCTGTGCCACCATTGAATTAATCAGAATCTCTCCGGCGGCTAAGTGCTTACTGGTGCGGATGGATGCGAGGATGTCATCGACGGCCGCGGGCATATTTCCCTGATCCGCCTTTAGGCATGCTGCTTTCAGTAGCAGGTCAGCTCCCGTTCGCATCGGGCCAAGTTCGTCCAGTAGCACGTTGAATCCTTCGTTCTCCCAATCGTGTTCGAAGTCGGGCGTATCGAACCCGCTGGCAGTGCGTACAAGACCCAGTGGCATTTCCGATAGCTGATTCAGTCGCGACTCCATGTGGGGCGTGAGGGGTATTCCCCCGCCCACGCACGCGTTGAGCCAATCCAGTTCCGCCCGGTCCTCCGGCGACACTTGCCCAGCCCACTCGATCAACTTGTGATACCACAGGGTGGAATGTGGGGTCCCCCCGGCCAGGCACAGTGTCAGTACGGTGAGAAGGAACACAAGACCACCTCCAAGAGCATTCTTACCGATCGCGGCACGCTATGGTGCTCACCGACAGTCACTAACCATCGAGTTTTTATCAGTGCAACCCCAACAAGGCTTCATTCCCTACGATCATTGGACACCCCAAGGGGATCCACTGGTTGCTGCGCAGCGATTTAAGAAGTGTGTTGCAAGGCGTCGATCGGTGCGGCACTTTTCCGATCGGCCTGTTCCTGGGGCGTTGATCGAGACCATCATCGCTGCAGCGGGCACCGCCCCGAGCGGTGCCAACAAACAACCCTGGCGTTTCGTGGCCGTCGATGATCCGGCGATCAAGCGGGAGATTCGCATCGCTGCCGAAGCAGAGGAGCAGCGGTTCTACAACGATCGTGCCCCAGCCGATTACTTGAGCGATTTGCGACCACTGGGAACTGATGCCGACAAGCCTCTCTTGGAGGCGGCCCCTTGGCTGATCGCGGTCTTTAAGATCATGCGAGATGAGGCCGACAACAACTTGTCTGAGCGGACCTATTACGTGGGCGAATCGGTCGGCATCGCCTGCGGCCTGCTGCTCGCCGCGGCGCAGCATGCGGGCCTGGCGACGCTTACCCACACGCCGAGCCCCATGAAGTTTCTCTGCCAGATTCTCAAACGCCCTGACTACGAGCGTCCGTTTCTGTTGATCCCCGTTGGGTGGCCGATTGATGGCTGCCTTGTTCCAGACATCACCCGAAAGCCACTCGATGAAATCATGGTGTGCAATCGACCGGGAGATGATGCCAAGTGATCTGGTTGCATTGGCTGCTGACGGGCCTCTTTGCACTGCTTGGCGCGGGCTGCCTTTTGCTGGTTGTGATGCAATTGCCCGGGGTGTGGCTGCTGCTCTTGCTTGGTGTCATCGTGCAACTGGTCGATGTCACGTGGATTCATGGAACAGATGCTGATGCGGGCTGGTGGGCACTGGGTATCGCCGCGGTACTCGCGGTCCTGGGCGAAGTGCTCGAGGGCATTGCGGGCGCCGCAGGGGCCAAAGCTGGCGGGGGATCGCGACGGTCCATGTGGGGTGGGTTCATTGGGGGCATCCTCGGAGCGATCCTCGGGACGCCGTTTATCCCAATTCCAGTTCTGGGAACCTTCATTGGTGCAGTTGTGGGCGCGTTTGCCGGCGCATTTGTCGGAGAAACCACCGGCACAGACGCGATGAACAAGGTGGAAGCAATCAAGCCAGCTGCTGGTGCCGCAACCGGTCGAGCTGTAGGAACGCTTCTCAAAGTTGCCATTGCCGTGGCGATGTGGTTGATTGTGATTGCCGGCTTTGTGATTTCCGGCCTTGTGATCCGCTGACCGACACCGCGAGACAATCAGGCGTCGCCCGTAACTCGTAGAACTTCCGACAAAGTCGTGTCCCCCTGAGCCATCTTGTGTAACGCATCCTGACGCAAGGTCATCATCCCCGAGTCGATGCAGTGCTGTCGCAATTCGTTGACAGCAGGATTGGTTGCGATGCGATCTCGAAGATCATCATCGACCAATAGCATTTCGTGCACACCCAGGCGGCCAGCAAGTCCAGTTTCGCGGCAGGTGTTACAGCCGGCTCCTTCGACCATGGAATCCAGACTCAGTCCGTGGGCCGCCAGAATTGCCGCCGCATCGTTGGTGACAGGGATCTCATGCTTGCAACCACTGCAGACGCGTCGCATCAACCGCTGTGCCAAGACAGCATTGACGGCACCAGAGACCAAGAATGGCTCGATGCCGATGTTGATCAGTCGGGTGATTGACGATGGTGCATCGTTGGTGTGCAATGTCGACAGCACAAGGTGGCCGGTAAGCGCCGCTTGAATGGCGATGGTCGCCGTTTCCTGATCGCGGATTTCGCCCACCATGATGACGTCAGGGTCCTGTCGCAAGAGCGTCCGAAGGGCCGTTCCAAATGTCATGCCAATGCGGTCGTGCGTCTGAATCTGCGTAATGCCTTGAACCTGATACTCGACCGGATCTTCTACCGTCGAGACGTTGAGCTTCTGAAGGTCGAGTTCCTGCAGTGAGGCGTACAGTGTTGTCGTCTTGCCTGAACCCGTCGGACCAGTGACTAGCAGAATGCCGTGCGGTCGTGCGATCTGGGCACGCCAGTTTGCTAGAAGGTCATCGCGAAAGCCCAAGTCGCCCAGTGGAACCTTCACACTGCGATTATCAAGCAGTCGCATGACGGTCTTTTCGCCGTGTGGCGTCGGAACGGTGGAAATCCGCAGATCCATTGGTCGTCCCAGTACTTGAACGCGAATCCGACCATCTTGAGGTAGACGACGTTCGGCGATGTCCAGGGAAGCCATGATCTTGATGCGACTGGTGATCGACGCAAGCATACGACGAGGCGGATTCATTGTTTCGTACAACACACCATCGATCCGCAGGCGAACCCTGACGGTCGACTCTGATGGCTCAATGTGAATGTCGGAGGCGCCCTCGCGGACGGCAGTCTGAATGATGTGGTTCACGTAGCGAACGACCGGTGAACTGCTCCCGTCGTCGTCCTCGTCGGGGTCTTCACCATCGACCAGTTCGACGTCGTCCTCTGCAACATCAGCGAGCAACTCCTGCATATCGAGATCGTCGGCGGAGTCGGTGCTTACCGAGTCCAGTAGTTTTTTGATGCTGCTGGGTGTCGCAAGAATCTGGCGAATTGGGCGGCCACCCAACATGGCCCGAACCTCATCAAGTGTCGAGAGGTCGTCGGTGGATCCCATTGCCAGACGTGTTCGGTTTTCGTCGCCAGTCAGTGGAAGTACACCGGCGGACTCGCAGTACTCGACACCAAGCAGATCGAGCGCGGCAAGATCAATGTCGTCCGAGGTCGGGGACGCAAACTGCAGACCGGCATGTTCGGCAACGGTCTCGAGCAATTGGTGCTCGTCGGCGCCCATGTTCAACAAGACCGAGACGATGGACGCACCGGGCGTTTGACGCAGTACACGACGAGCCGTGTCGAGTTGTGCGCGAGAAACCGCACCTTGCTCGATGAGTGTGTCACCAAGATCGCGTAGTTCCGGCGGGGCCTGTTCATCAGGCGTCCACAGATCATGCATCGTGGCCTTTGGTTGGGGCTGGTCGTCTGGCATATTCATGGCGGGCCTCAGGGTTGTGGCAGAACCGCGTCGACGGTGATCTCTGTGCGTGCATCCACGAGTTGGATGTGGATGCCTGAATCATCGATGCCTACGAGGGTCATGTCCGTACGATCGTCCAGATCCAGAGTCTCGGAGAGTCGAATCGTCTGTCCGTCGATGATCGCCATGGTACGGCTTCCACGAAGGACCATTGAGACGGTCAATTCCGCGGCCATTGCTTGAAGTTCGCCACGCCTGTCTTTACGGACATCGGCTCTGTGTGTGGTGGACATATTGGTGCTAACGCCCGTCAGGGTGCCCGGAAGGATGAACGGGTTGCTTCGCAGTGCACGATGGCTGGTCGGGGCATCGTTGCGAGTCCACATGGAGATCATGAAGCTTCCGGGGATACCCACTTCCTGTTCAATGTCCGGCGCGAGAAAGGATGCGATCGCCTGCTGGGCATCAACTTGGGCATTGACCTCCGTTGGCCCCCCGACAAAGAAACGCATGCCAAAGATGATCATCGCGCCTCCGACGATGACGGTCGCCATTACGATGCCGCGACGCTTACGTTCCTGTGTGAAGGGAGATGGCGACACATCGTCAAAGGATGGTTCGGCGGATTCGATACCGGTGGTGTCTTCAATATTGGACCAAGTCATTCTATTGCCTCCGCTTTAGTCAGAGTGGGCAGGCTGTCGGCGAAGTAGACGCTCAGGACGAACTGAGCCGATACCGATCCAGGCGGAAGTTCATGGTCGGGACCGCGAAACTGCATGCCCGACTCTTGTATCGACATTTCGGAAATCCGAGTGATGCGTGGCAGGGCTTCGAGGTCGAGCAGAAAGCGATAGAAGCCTTCGAATGGACCGCTCATCGACACCTCAAGTGGAAGTTCCATGTACAGCCAAGAGTTGACCACTGGCTTTGTCTTGAATGAACGCACTGTCAGTCCATTGCGTTCGGCGATCTGCCAGGTTTGTTCAAGCACCACCTCGACGTCACGACGTGGAGGAAGTTTGGCCTCGATGTTCTCGACCATTTCTTGGCCGGCTCGCACTGCTTCCTCTAGAACCGGAATCTGCTGCGACAGCAGGGCGATTCCTTCCAGTTCCGCATTGCGGGTGGAAATCTCATCCAATGCCTGCTGAATCTCATGCTGCTGTGGCTTAAAGACGAGCAGCCAGGACAAGGTTGGAATGCAAACCAGAGCGGCCACGAATGCCGTTTGACGAAGCGTCTTATTGTTCATTGTGGCACCTCGTTGGCAGTGGCCTGTCGTGAGTTGAGCATGGACATGTCGGCGCCGTGGCCGATGGTTGCAAGAATGCTGAACTGTCGCACAGGCATGTCGTTGAGAATGACTTCCTCAGAGGAAATTAGAGTCACGGTCTTCAGAAGTGGATGGGTGTTGAGTGATGCGAGGAAGGCTGAGACATGTACATCGGTTGGCGCGAAACCCAAGAGGCTGACGTTGGTATTCCACTGCACTGGTTCTGGTGGCTCTTGCTCTGCTTGGGCGACCGTATTGCAACGTACGGGCTTGTTCTTGGCAGCCTTGGTGTCCTTCTTTGGCAACTCGACCTCGATTGTGGTCAATTCAAATTCCATCAAGCCCAGCCCATCAGGCATTCGGTTGATGAATTCTGCGAGCACCACCGAACGTGGCAGACGGTCAATGAGCGCGGCGGCCAGAATTGATCGCCCCGCGACCGACATCATGTGAGATTGCAGTTCGACGATTGTTTGTACTTGTTCAGCGGCATCCGTATACCGGATCGCGACGTCATCGCGGATCGCTTGAACTTCATTCCACGAGGATCGCTGCACCATGAAGGCGACGGCTAGACCGGCCACGACGATGATGAAGAGCGCCGCTGCAGCAAGGTGCATGCGACGATCCTGTCGGTGCTCGATGTACTCGTTGGGCAGGAAGTCGTCTGGAGTACGTTTCATGATGGATGTATTCCGTCGGCTGTGCAGGTCAAGCCTGCAGCAATGGTCCATTGCGGACGAATTTGTCGACACCAGTCGGTGAGATCAACGTGGGTCTGTTGACAATTCCACTGCCCAACAGGGTCGCCAACCACGGCGGGCATCCCAAGAGCGCGGGCGAGATGTCTGCAAGGTCCGTCTTGGGCGGCGCCCGCACCAGTGAAGACCACGCGACCAAAGTCGACATGTTCAAACAGGCTGCGGTGGTGACGCATGCACATCTGCAACTCATCGACGATTTCGTCTATTGGGTTGGTGTTGTGAGAGTCGGAAGAATTAGGTGTGTCTTGGATATTGGCAATGCTCGGTGGCGTTCCATCCTGGCGGCGGTTGAGGGTGGCGACAATGTTCTGATCGAGTTGACCTGTCGCAACTGCGACAGGGGAGGCCGTTTCAGATCGGGACCTAGGCGGTGCCACTTCCAGTGCAACCGCTGCGTTGATGCGTCGCGCCATAGCCAGTTGCTGACCGTGGCCGATGGCCACGGTGGTGCCATGGTGATCTAGGTCCATATACAAGGTGGCGGAGTCGGCATCGCGTTCGCGGCGGTTGAGGTGCGCGAAGGCGCGGACCATCATGCTTGCGGGCGAATAGACGCCAGCAACTTCAAAGCGGTGTTCGTGCAGCATTTCAACGTATTGAAGGACAGCAGCCTTTGACATGGCCAAGAGCAATACGTCGCGGCCGGAACGTGGAGCTCGGCCGGCGGCAGGCAGATCGACGACGCGGATAGAGAGGTCGTCGGCAAGTTCAGGGAACCGTGATTGCGCGACAAAGGTGGGGTCTTCATCGCTCTCAAGCCGCACACAGGCCATAGAGACCAAAGGGGCGGGCATCGACACGATGATCTTGCGACCGGACCAGCATTTGTTGTCTCGAATCGATGCAATGGCCTGCGAGGATGCTGCCAGATGCATGTCCAAGTTGAACTGGGCTTCGGTGGCGATTGGGTGCTCAGCAGCCGTGGCCAGCATTGTGGCGTCGTCGGTTGCCAATTGCAGCAGCCGAATTCCAGTAGCACCGAGATCAGCAGCGACTGGGGGTACCCCAGCCCGCTTCCATGACAGCGACATTTTGATTCCTCCGTAACAATTGGGCCTGAGGCCTTCACGTTGAGGGCCACAAGGTCACGTCGTCACAATGCCTGCCACACTGAATCCCGCTCAGGTGTGGTCGAGCCTCCGCCAACTCATGTGGCAGGTTGGCCCGTCTGTACCGATTAGATAGGCTGGGAATTCAAATAGGGAGGTCTGGGAATGCCAGTGTCATGGCCATCGACCCTTCCCCGAGGAGGTCCCGAATGTGGACCGCCAAGAGCGCCGCGGCCCGCTTGGGCGTGGCTGGATCCTCCACCGGGCGGGGTTGGCCCTGATCGATACTGGTCAGGTAGTGCAGGGTGCTGGTTCGGACCCGATGGTCGCCTGCGGTGGGTTCAGCCACAACACCACCGGCCGATGCACGGAAGCCCAGTGTGGGTTCATTCATTGGAAGCGGGGCTCCGGTGGCGGCATCGCAGTGGATCTGGGGCTTCCACCCGACTGCTTGCAGCAAGCCCCATTGAAATTGGGCCAATTGCGTGTGTGGGGTTGCCCCCTCAGCAGCCCGCTGCAGCATCATATGAAGGTGGCGGAAGACCTCTGGGTGGGGATCCCGGTCTGTGAGTAGTCGCTGCGTGAGATCCACAGCGTAAATCGCACATCGGTTGGCAGCGGACTCCTGCCGAACAGGCCAATAGACATCACGAAGTTGCCACTCCGTCAGGGTGCTGAGTTCGCGATCATCTTTGTGAATCCACCCGAGATGCCCCATCGTCATTGGCTCGAATCCCCCACCGAAGGCCCCGTTGGGCCGCATGGCACCTTTGGCCAACCCACGAACGATACCGTGTTGATGAGTGAGCACCGAAACGGTCTGAGACGTCTCGGAGTACTCCCATCGTCGCAGCACGATTGCATCGTCGGCCAGCCTAGGCATGAGTGCAGTGTCGTCGATCCGAGCCGCTGGGGCCAGTCCACGCGCTGCGCCAGAGCGTGGTGTCGCATACACTCGCCGTATGAGCAGTGCCCGCCGCGTTGTTGCGGTGATCAATCAGAAGGGCGGGGTCGGAAAGACGACCACGACGGCCAATCTCGGAGCCGCCTTGGCCGCCTCGGGATGCCGAACCTGTCTGGCCGATCTTGACCCACAAGCCCACTTGTCGCTGCATCTGGGGATTCGACCATCGCCCGATGATGCAACGATCTACGACCTTCTGCTCGACGATCAAATCGCTGCCAAGGATGTCGCGGTTGGCATCGAGCCTAACCTGGACCTACTTCCTGCGGAGACCGATCTTGCGGCCATTGAAACGGAATTGGCCGATGCCCCCGATCGATATGAGCGACTTCGTCGGACTTTGTCAGGTACTGAAGATCGATGGGACGCGGTGCTCATTGACTGCCCCCCAAGTTTGGGCACCCTGACCCTCAATGCACTAGCCGCTGCGACCGAGGTGTTTGTGCCGATGCAGGCGCACTTTTTGGCCTTGCAAGGCGTTGGGAAACTCCTTGAGACCATTGGCTTAGTATGTGGCTCGGTCAACCCAGACTTGCAAGTCCGAGGCATTGTGCTGTGTATGCACGAAACCCAAACCACGCTGGCTCGCGAAGTTGTTGAAGACTTGACCAACTTCCTGGAGTCAGCCCGAGGTCAGGATGTTCCGTGGCGAAATTGCCATGTGTTGTCACCGCCGATCCGGCGCAACATCAAGTTGGCTGAAGCACCCTCCTTCGGGCAGTCAATTCACGCCTACGATCCGACCAGTCACGGCTCCAAGGATTACCTCGCACTTGCTCGTGGGGTCATCGACATGTGGAACGCGCAGCCACTGGAAACACCATGCAGTCCAGACACCGTTGAGTGACTTCAACGCAACTAGCAGCGCCCTGTCGACGTGGCGTCTCACACTCGTTGTGTACTTTGTCACACTAACCACGCTGACCCATTGGCCGACGATGGATCCTCTTGGTCCTGAACACCCAGCCCCGGACAAGCTGGCCCACTTTATAGCCTTCGCCCTATTGGCAGTGCTGCTGGAACGCGCAAGGTTACTCCCACGTGGTTGGATGGCCATGCTGTGCGTGGTGGTATGGAGCGTCGTAGATGAGTGGACACAGGGGATGATGTCGAGCCATCGTGATACATCATGGAACGACATTGTTGCTGGCTGGATGGGTGTGCTGGCGGTGACCGTGGGGCTGCTGGCGATCAGACCCGTGGCCACACTTTCTGACGAATCGATCTGGCCACGCGCCATACGCACCATCGACATGATGGTGGCACGTGGTGGGGGTGGTGTATTAGCCGCGGTGGTTGGTTCGGTTGTGACCATAGCAACCTTTCCGCTTTTCTTTGCGATTCTGTGGGTCGGCTTTGGGTGGTCACTGAGCAGTGTGTGTGTGCTGCTGGCGATGGGCTGTGGTTTGCTTGCAGCGGCACCACTGATACGTCGCGCATGGAAGCAAGCCAACGGCCCAAGGTGGCCGGTGCCTGCAGCATGGACGTGGCTGTTCATCCCAGTTGGAATTGGAATTGGGGGGCTGCTGAATCACCCACTCACAGAGCTGGGCTTGCCAGGGCTTGGATTCGCGTTGATGCTACTTGGTGCGATAGACGGCGCAGCCGTGGCAGTTCGCTTGGCATGGGTTCGGGCAACGCTCAAGGGGTACACATGAGCGACGGACTGGAACGCAACACGCGAACGGTCATGCTCCTTACGGCGGCCAGTCGCATCACAGGACTGGCCCGCGATGCGGTGTGCAGCCGATTGCTTGGCACTGGTGAAGCCATGGGTGCTTTTGCCTTCGCCTTCATGATTCCCAATCTTTTCCGCCGTCTTTTTGGCGAGGGTGCTTTATCGGCCGCCTTCCTTCCGACCTATCAGCGGCTGGCCGATGGCGATCGTGACCGGGCCGAGGCGCTTGCAGGTGGCATGCTTGGCGTGCTTATTTTGGGGCTGGGTGCCATTGTGGTGATTGGAGAGTCCGTGCTGTTTTTGGTGTCAGCAGCATCGGACCATCAGCACATCGCTATTTGGCTCATGATGTTGATGCTGCCGTACATGCCTCTGGTGTGCATCGTGGCTATCGCTGGAGCAATGCTTCATGTCCACGGTCGCTTTGGCCCAACGGCTGCAGCGCCGATCTTGCTCAACGGGTGTCTTATTGCAGCGGCCGGGATTGGTGCTTGGTGGCTGGGCATTGATGAACCGACACAACGGATTCGCGTTGTGTCGGTGATGGCCGGCGCTGTTGTTCTGGCGGGCATTCTTCAGGTGGGGTGGTCATTGCTGTCGCTGCGGGGTGAGGTGTCGATGCGTCTAGATTTTCGCGCCGCATCGTCTCCGCTCCGTGAGGTTATTGTGCGCGCCGGTCCGATGATTCTGGGTCTTGGTGTGCTTCAAATCAACACGCTTCTTGACGGCGCGATCGCCTCGTGGCCGTTGGTGAGCGACACGGTTTTTGGCATTGACTATCCGCTTGATGTACACAGCATGGCCGATATTTCCTTTGCGCAGCGTTTGTACCAGTTTCCACTTGGCGTTTTTGGCATCGCAGTAGCAACAGCCATATATCCGATGCTGACGCGTCGGGCTGGCGATGCCAACGCATTTGCCGACACAGTTCGACGTGGCGTACGGCTTGTGTTTTTCATCGGACTGCCCGCTGGTGTTGGCTTGATGATCGTGCGGCATCCGATTACCGAAGTCATTTTGCAAGGTGGTCAGTTTCAACAGTCTGATACAGATCGTGTTGCATTCGTATTGCTTGGGTATGCCGCAAGTGTCTGGGCCTATGCGTTGGTGCAGGTTTTGACTCGCGCGTTCTATGCGCGAGATGAAGTCATGACTCCGGTGCGTCTGGCCATGGCGATGGTGGTGCTCAATCTGGCGCTGAACCTGACGCTCATTTGGACGCCACTTCGTGAAGCTGGGCTGGCATGGTCCACGGCCATCTGTGCGGCTATTCAGGCCGTCATCATGGCGGCGATCTTGCATCGACGAGGCGTTGGATTGACGCAGGGGTCGGTGATCGCATCGCTTGGGCGAACGATCGTGTTGACGGCCGTCATGGCAATCGGACTTGTTGTGGTGAGTGCATTGATGCCCATGAACACGGGCTGGGGTGGGGCCGTGGTAGAACTGGCTGTACTGACCATTGTGGGCACGGCGATCTATGGGGGCGGCGCTATGCTCATTCGAATGCCTGAGTGGCGGTGGGCCCTTGGACAAACCGGCGATTAAGCGGCAAGAGGCCCTTCGTGGACCTCTGCGACTCCAATTTTCAGAGATGATCTTGAAGTTTCCCCGGATGGCGGCATACTGGTCAAGATGGAGGCCCCCGGGGGAGAAAGGCCTCTTTTTGAAGGAGCCTCGCTCGGCATGAAACTAGTGCTGCAATGCGTTTCCGCGGTCTCTGCCATCGTACTGGTTGGCGGTGGCGATGTGAGTGCGCAGACTTCGCAGTCCGAGGCCATGCGGGTACAGCCACAGGGGTTGATCGGTACGGCGCCGCAGGCAGGTTCATCGGTCGCGGTGGATGGCGATGTGTTGGTCGTGGGTGTTCCTGGCAATGCCAACCCGGGGGTCAATGCTGGTGCTGCGTTTGTATATCAGTGGAATGGGTATGCGTGGGACCTCATTGGAGATCTCACGTCAAGCCTCCCTCCTATGCCCGGCGACTTCTTTGGCGCATCGGTTGCAATCGATGGCGATTGGATTGCTGTTGGCGCACCTGGTGATGGTAGCTCGGGACTCACAAACGCTGGGGTTGTGCATGTGTACAAGGTCATCGCCGGGTCGGTGGTCTATATTGGCCCACTCTACGATGGCTCTCCAGAGCAGAATGCGGGCTTTGGAACATCTGTCGCTATTGACGACACCGTGCTGGTTGCGGGGGCCCCACATGCAACTGGAACCTTGCCGGATGAAGGCCGAGCAACCGTCTTTGAGGTGTCAGGGAGCGCATGGTCGACCGCTGGCCTTCTCATCAGCCCCACGGGGACTTCGGATGAGAAACTTGGCATGAGCGTCGATGTGTCCGGAACAACCATTCTGTGCGGAGCACCAGGAACAGATAGTGCGCGAGGCACTGTCCTTGTGTATATCAAGACCGGCGGCGGTTGGCAGCAGTGGAGTTCCTTTGTTTCTCCAGTTCAAGCCAGTGACAATCGTTTTGGATATTCGGTGGCCATCGAAGGCGACTATGTGATCGTTGGCGAACCTGGATCGGATGTCGCGGGGATTGATGCGGGCATGGCGTATGCGTATCAGGATTCTTTGGGTGCAGTTGTGTTTTCATGGGTGCAGGATCTGCAGCCCGCATGGCTTTCGCCAGGCGATGCCATGGGCATGAGTGTTGCCATCGACGGGACCACCGCACTTGTTGGAATTCCTGTCGGACAGGGCATTGGGGTTGACACTGGCCGCGTAGATCGCTGGGTACAAAGTGGCGGCACCTATACCCACACGAATCTGTTTTATGGAAGTGATCTGGGATCGTTTGATACGGCGACGCTTGGTTGGTCTGTGTCGGCCAGTGGCCACCTGAACGTGGGCGGCGCGCCTGCTGCCGATAGTGATACTGGTGTGGTTTATGTGTTTTCTAATCAACAGTATTGGCAAGGCGGCGGCGTTGGCGACTGGAATGACGCGGGCAATTGGTCTGGCAATCTGGTGCCGAATCAGGAGTCTGAAGTACTACTTGGACGAACTGGTTCCACAACGATTGACATTGGTGGTGCCAATTGCGAAGCTGCCTCGCTCGATGTGTTTGAGGGTGGGTTTCAAATTGTTGATACGGCTGGATTGGGCTATCTCCTACTTCCTGAAAGTGGAGGCGGAATCACTATTGGCGGCACATCACCTGGGGCGACGTCATCGCTGAAGTTCATGGGTCTGAGTGGCTTAATCGTCGATCAGACGACCATTGGCCGCACCGATGGGAAAGCAGGTGAGTGGACTGTTGATCAATGCACGATAGATGCTGGCAATATTGCAGTGACGAATGGTTCATTCTTGCTCACCGGCGGTTCTGTTCTTGATGCTGTGGGCGTCATGACAGTTGGTGATGCCGACTTCGACGGGGAGGTAGTAATCAGTTCGGGCAGCACGCTGTTCCTAGAGGACGAGTCGTGGTCTACGTGGGAATTGGACATCCAACGCGGGTTGGTGGAACTTGCAGGGGGAAGTGGGGTGGAGTGCATGGAGGTCGGAGCGAATATTGCATTTGCAGGCACCCTGGCGGCGACCGATGGTCAGGTTGTGACGCCAATCTTGAATAACGCTGGTCGAATAATCAGTGATGTGAGCAGCGGCGATGGGTTCAGTTTGACGGGCCCGTATTACCAGATTGGCGAAGATGACGAGGG
>CAZGFN010000003.1:0-58546 GCA_964524945.1 uncultured Isosphaeraceae bacterium | reverse complement strand
AGGGCAATATCATCACCGGACAAATCGTGGTCAAAGGTCTTGATGTGGGTGTTACGGGCATCACGATGTCCAGTACCGCGAACCTCGGGGGAGGTTGTGTGGTCTATGTCAACGACCCCGACTCATTGGTCGATGGACAGACGCTCGACGTCTTATCTGCCGACACGGTCGGCGATCAGTTTGATATATGGATGGTGCCTGCCATTGGCACCTCGGCCTACCTCGATATTTACTACAGCGCCCTCTTGGGCTCCGGCAGCGATGTCAGTTTGGTGGTGACACCGTTGGGGGCAACATTTGGCTTCAATCTCCCTGTGGGTGGCGAAACACAGACCGGCTCACCTGCGGCCATGGAGGTCATTGACCTCAATGGCGATGGTGCTGACGATGTGTTGGTGGCCGTTACCGGAACGAGCAGCGGCGGCGACCTTGACGTGTGGCTCAATGACGGTTCGGGCACGCTGTGCCTAGATGGAAGTTACACAACAGGCGCCGATGCGTTTGCAATGACCACTGCCGACTTTGATCAGGATGGCAGCAGTGATTGCGCTGTGGTGTTGCCCTTGTTGGATAAAGCCAAGGTCTTTATCAATGATGGCAACGGAGTCTTCAGCCTAGCCGCAACCCTATCTACTGGCGAAGAGCCACGTGGTATCACTGCGTTCTCGCTGGGTGGCGATGTATTGCCGGATTTGGCTGTGACCAATTACAGTGATGACACCCTGCAGACTTGGGAGAACAATACGACATTGGCCATGCCGGTGTCATTCTCAAGTAATGGCTCGGTCGGCACTGTGATCAAACCCAAGCCCGTGAAGCCTGGAAGCGTCGGGGGCAGTGGCGGCAAAGATGAATCACTCTTGGTCGGCGGGCAAACCGAGGGCGGGGCCCACAGCGCCGACTTGCTACGCAGGGGTCTTGGTGATGTCGACGTATTCGCGACTGGTGGCGAAGTAGTCAGTTTGGCTGTACTGGACATTGACGGCAATGGCCTCGATGATGTTGCGGTGACCTTGGCATCAGGCGATGGATTGTCGGTCGTGATGAACAGGAATGGAACTGGATTCCAATCTCCAACCCTTGATGCCTCTGGCTTGGCAGGCGGCGATCTGCATGTTGGCGATCTTGATGGCGACAGCGACGAGGACCTGATCTTCATCGAAATTGACGATGTGTTAGGGACGAACTCTGTGGTGGCACTGCGCAATGACTCGTCGGTATTGTCCAGAGGTGGCGACGATGATATCGGGATGCTCGCTCGAAGTGAGTTGGGTGCGGTAGGGCGAGGTGCTGCAGATCACGGCCTGATTGGCAGCGGAGATATCGATGGTGATGGCGCCATCGATGTAGTGCAGGTGGTTGAAGTGTTGACTGACTACCAGCTGATCGTGCAGACTTCAATCGCTAGTGCGGAGTGGAGCCCCGATACATGCGTGGCTCCTTGTGGTGGCGACATCAACGAAGATGGCGGTGTTGATGTGGACGATTTGCTGGCCCTGATAGGAAATTGGGGCCCATGTGACGATCCGGGCAACTGTCCATCGGACCTTGATGACAGTGGCAGTGTCGATGTGGATGATCTGCTGATGCTTCTGAGCGCGTGGGGACCTTGCTGATACCCGTATTGTCGCAGACAAGTTAGGATCGCACGCGTCATGACCGAGCACGACCGACCGCCATCAGATCCACCGCCCGACTCCAATCCGTCGTTGGATGACAACAGCGAAACGCTGCAGCCCTCTCACCCTGTCCACTGGCCATTTGAAGATTCAGCATCACCTCCCAAGCACATTGGTCCCTATCGCATCATCGGAGTGATTGGAACCGGCGGCATGGGGGCGGTGTATGAAGCGGCGCAGGAAAACCCAAAGCGTCGCGTGGCGCTCAAGGTACTTAAGACAACGTCTGTTTCAGAGTCGATGCGTCGGCGGTTTGACTTTGAGGTTGAGTCGCTTGCGAGATTGCGACACTCTGGCATTGCTCAAATCTACGATGCCGGCACGTACGATCTAGACGGCAAGGAACTGCCGTACTTTGCGATGGAGTACATCGCGGGCGCACGAACGCTCATTGAATACGCCAAGACCGCAGATCTCGATGCCACTGCTAGGGTGAAGTTATTTTCGCAGATCTGCGAAGCGGTGCATCATGGACATCAAAAGGGCGTTATCCACCGTGATCTCAAGCCCGACAACATTCTCGTTGATCGCGCTGGGAATCCGAAGATCATCGACTTTGGTGTCGCTCGTGCCACGAATGTAGATGTAGCTATCACGACGATGCAAACAAGTGTCGGGCAAATAATCGGAACGCTGCAGTACATGTCACCCGAGCAATGTAGCGGTCAGCCTGATGATGTGGATCTTCGAAGCGACATCTACTCACTCGGTGTGATTCTGTATGAACTGCTGTGTGAGGATCTCCCTTACGACGTACAGCAGCAGGCGGTCGTGGAGGCCATTCGTGTCATTCGGGAAGATGCACCCAAACGACCAAGCACTGTGACGCGTGTGGTGCGAGGAGATCTGGAGACAATCACGCTCAAGGCCCTCGAAAAGAGACCGGAGAGGCGATATGACTCCGCGGCGGCGCTCGGTCGCGATCTCCATCGCTATCTGCTTCGTGAGCCCATCGAAGCGCACCCGCCGAGCTTGGCCTACCAACTCTCCATGATCGCCCGACGATACCGGGGCCCCATGGCAGCCGCGGCTGTTGTGATAGTGGCGGTCGTTGGTGGGCTGCTGGCGACCTCCATTGCGTGGTCGCGTGCCATCGAGCTGAACCAGCAACTCGAAGCGTCGAATATTGAAGTGGTGCAACAACGAAACTTGGCCCAGAGCCGACTGGATGATGCACGAACCATGCATCGAAATCAGCTTCGCCGTACATATGCCGGCTTGCGATCTGTTGAGGGGGCTACCACACAAAAGTCAGAGTTGGCCGCCGAGGTCGTGGCGTTCTTTGAGCAGTTGAAGTCCGATGGTTTGGCGACACGCGAGGATCTAGAGGTACTTGCCGACGCCCACTTTAATCTTGGAGAATCACTTGGGGGCGTGATCGTTGGCAATGTGGGCGAGGACGGGGCTGCCATCAGGCACTTGCAAACGTCGGCTGAACTTTGGAGCGAGATTGCCCAATCATCACCACAAGAATCTCTGCCGGCGATGCGGGTTGCGTTGATGCATCGCCGGGCTGGAACGGTGTACTTCAATCAACAGAAGTATCTTGATGCCATCGACATGTTTGAACAGTGTCGTGACCAACTTGATCAAGTTCCTGATGACGGCCAGAATCGACAGACGCTTGCAAGAATGAACGCATTGACGCTCATGGATATTGGCGATGCACGTGAGGCGATCGATGATCCTGCCATGGCGGCCGCTTCATGGAAGGGCGGGCTTGATTCAATCAGGGGACTTATTGCTGCGGGCCAGGATGGATATTGGATACAGTCGGATCTCGGGCAAGGGCTTCGCCGTGTGGGGGTGGCGATGAGTGAGCGGGATTTATCTGAATCCCGACAATTGCTCCGGGAGTCTCGAGATGTGTTTGGTCGTTTGCAAGTGGACTACCCCGATCGATCTGATTGCCGGCGGAACTTTGGATGGGCCCATTATTACGTCGGGTGGGCTGCGGCGATGGAACCGGATCGGGATGAAGCCGTGGACTCATTGAACTCCGGCTGGGCCATCATTGTCCTTCGGTGTAAGAACAGCCCGAACGATGCCCAGGCTCGGGGCGACGTGGAGAAGTTCATGAACTCGATGATGGAATTGCACCAGACCGTCAATGCTGTGGAGTTGACGCCCGTTCGTGCTCGTGAGGCAGCGATCGTATTGCAGCCTGTTGTGGAATCGAACCCACGGAATATCGCACTGTCGCAACTATTCAAGACGATCATCGATCATGGCGGTGCCGCAGAGTCTGGCACCGCTGCTCAGGCTTCGGGCCCCTGAATCATTCTCAATCAATCGACCACTTGGCGCCATCTCTGACAACGCGACGATAGAGCGTATCTCGTTCGACTGGTTGTAAGCCCGCTTCGCGGATGACGCGATGAAGATCACCTACGCTGGTCTCTTGATGCGTTCCAGAACCCTCGACCTTGGTGATGTCGTACCAGACAATTGTTCCGTCAATATCATCAGCCCCAGCCACTTGCAGCATGAGCTGACTTAATGGAAGCGTTTGCATGATCCAGAACGCTTTCATGTGGGGAATATTGTCGAGCATTAACCTAGCGATGGCAATGGTTCGGAGATTCTCCAAACCACTGGGGCCGTAGAGGTGTTCAAGTTCGCTGTCATCAGGGATGAACGGAAGTGGAATGCATGTTTGGTACCAGCCGGTTTCACATGACGCGATGGTTGGCAGTCGCTGCCCCGGGTACGACTCATCTGGACCGGTCAGGACAACCGCATCAGCTTGTGTGTCGCTGCTGGTTGTTGCCTGTTGAAGCGTTGTCCCCTGTGATGTCGCCCAAGCTTGCAAGGTGGCGTCCTGTTGTTCTCGCAAGAGTTGCATGTGACGTAATCGTTCGGTACGTGACTCAACGTGGCCATACAGCATTGTTGCATTTGTGTGGATGCCAAGTTGGTGAGCGATCCGGTGGACATCCTGCCACGCATCGCCCCGGATCTTTCCCTTGAATGCCTCATCGTGCACGCGGTCGTCGAAGACTTCGGCGCCGCCTCCGGGAAGCGATCCAAGGCCTGCTGCGCGGAGTTCTTGCAGGACGGCACGAATACCATCGGCACCATCCCCCCCACGCTTGCTAATTCGTGCAAGATGCACAATTTCTACGGCGGTAAACGCCTTGATGTGAACCCGCGGTGCTTCCTCTTGTATGGCTCGCATCATGTCGAGGTAGTACTCAAACGGAAGCCATGGGTGGAGGCCACCGACGATATGCATTTCGGTGGCGCCCGATTCGGCCGCGAGGCGTGCCTCGGTGCGTACATCTTCAATGGAATACTCGTACGCGCCATCTTGATCTTTTTTCCGGTGGAAGGCACAGAAGCTGCAGGAGAGGGCGCAAATGTTCGAGTAGTTGAGGTGGCGATTGACGTTGTAATAGGCAACGTCCCCATGCAGTCGTCGGCGAACTAGGTCAGCTAACTCACACACCCCCCAGAGGTCCGGCGACTCGTACAAGGTGTGCCCGTCGGCAATGTCCAGTCGGATGCCCGAACGGACCTTGTCGGCGAGGCCTTCGAGGTGAGGGTCGATTCTGAGCGATGGCGGGGAGGGCATTGTCGTCATGGAATCGTTGATGGTAATAACCCACCCGACTCCCGCGGTCGATTTGGAGGGGTCGTATTGACGAATGGTTCGCCTGATGCGCTCGTATCGACGATTCCGGCCAAATCTCGCGGTCTCACCCAAGCGCAATACGTCAGTGGCCGATTGTCTATCACGGCCCTGGAACATTGCCTCATGCCTCGAAACACACCTGACATCCCGCAAGACACACAGTGTTCACCACTGCTGTTTCCCGTTGAGTTGGCCCGTGAGTCGCAAATACCTCGCGATCAACTCCGCCAATTGTGCAATCGGACGAATCGACGCATCGATGCGCTAGCCTTTCGTTTGCATTGCTTGGGCTGGTTTGATTCCACATCCGATGGCCCTCGCGCTGCTTGAACCTAGCCCAGTAAGTTCGTTAGGCTGGCGTATGTGACGCCCACAAACCCCACTACAGAAGTTCCGCTGGCCGCCGCCATTTTGGTGGGTGGCCAATCCCGTCGAATGGGGCAGGCCAAACAAGGAATGGCTTGGGGTGGAGCTCGTTCCATGGGTGACCGAATGGTCGATCTGGCACGTGCGGTGTGTACGGATGTGCGGGCATGCGGACCGCCGAATGCCTTGCCCGGCATTGCGCATTTGGCTGATCCGTCACCATGGCAAGGCCACGGACCACTCGTTGGCATCGCCGCGGCGCTGCGGAGTGGGCTGGCGTCGCGTTGGTTGATTCTGCCATGCGACATGCCAACACTGGATGTGACAGATCTTGATCGCCTGATTGCCATCGATGCGCCAATTGTCTGCTTTGCAGTTGACGGCCAATTGGAACCAATGCCAATGTGTGTCGCTAGCAGTGCGGCTGATAGTGTGTCCGAGTATTTGACCAGCGGTGGTCGTAGACTCAGCGAGTGGATCGCCACGCACAATCCATCAACCATTCAACTGGATGCCCGGCACGCAAAAAACATAAACCGTCCAGAAGACCTCTGCCAAGATGTGTGATCAGCTCAGCGTCGCCACAAACCCTTTGAAGCCAGGCGTTCTGCTCTTTGGATCAACAATTCTTGGGACAAGCACATTGCACTCAGGTGGATACATCGCCGCGTTTCCTGGCGCCACATCGAATGCAAAGGCCACGGCAGACATGGACCCCGTGTCAGTAGAAACTGTAATTCGACTTCCGGGCGTGATGTCCCAACTGGCCATGTCTTGCGGATTGAGCAGGATGGCATCTCGCTGGGGAATGCCGCGGTACACATCTTCATCCTCATAGACCACGGTATTAAATTGACCTTCGCTGCGAATGGTCACTACGCGTACTTGGCGCTCCGAAATGGGCTCGGGCTGTGGAATGACACCGTCGTGGATGAGTGCCCGCCCGCTGGGCGTGGCGAATCGTGGCGTGTGAAAGGTCCGCCCATCGATCTGAAACTCCTGCTCCTGGGTGACGGACGCATAGCCTGGCACAATGTCAGCGATCATCGTACGGATGTCGGCATGACTTCGAATGGAATGTGGGTCGATGGGCGTGTCATCGGGGAGTATTTGCGAGGCTAGTGACGCAATGACCTCGGTTTCTGATCGTGGTCCATCATGTCGCGCTGGGCCACCATCGCTGAATCGCACATAATTGAACATGCTCTCTTGCGTAGTCGCTTGCGATTCCTCATCGCGGGCAAGGACCGGAAGAATAATCGTCTCTCGCGATCGGGCACGAACAAGTCCCGTATTGAGTGTGGTGTTGAGGTGAATCGTCGTTCCGATGCGTTGCATCGCTTCCGCGGCGAAGTGGGCGTCTGGACTTGAGCCATAGAGATTGCCACCAAGGCATATCGCTGCATCCATTTCACCGCGGTGCGATGCTTCCAAACACGCCAGCGTGTCCAGTCCAAGTTTGGATGGAAACACATCGCCAAAGCGTGTTCGCATTGCTTCAAAGAAGGCTTCTTTGAGCTTGGGAACAACGCCGACACTTCCGATGCCCTGCACATTTGAATGTCCTCGAAGTGGAAGCAATCCCTTTCCAGGCGCCCCGAGCATGCCACGCGACGCGGCCATCGCGCCGAGGATTTGAATTGTGCGAACACCGCTGGAATGGTGTGTGAGGCCCATGGCCCACGCAAAAATGGTGGCCTTGGAAGATGCATAGAGGTCCGCCACGGCGCCAATATCGTCTTGGGAGACGCCGCTTGCCGAGGTAATGTCACTCCACGTGGTTGTTCTAAGTCGATCTTCCCATTGATCCCATCCTTGGGAATACGCATCTAACCATGATCGATCAATCTGGTTGCGTTCTAACAGCCGCTTCATGACACCAGTCATCAGCATCGCATCGCCGCCGACATTTGGTTGCACATACAAGTCGGCAATATGCGATGCCTTGAGCATACTCCGAACATCGCTGGGAATCTTGAACTTCACGAGACCCGGCTCGCGAAGCGGATTGATGACAATGACCTTCCCGCCGCGACGGCGGCACTCTACGAGCGTCCGCATAAAGCGGGGGTGATTGCTCGCAGGGTTGGCGCCAATCAGAACGATTAGATCACAATGATGAAGATCTTCAAGTTGAACCGTCGCGGTGCCGGATCCAGTGACACTGGTCATGGCGACCCCGGATGCCTGATGGCAGAAGTAGGAGCAGTTGTTGACGTTGTTGGTTCCGCGGAGTCTGGCCACGAGTTGAAGAAGAAACCCCGCTTCGTTTGAAGAGCGTCCGCTGAAGTAGTAAAATGAGCGATTCGGATCCGTTCGAAGAAGCGCACGACCAGCACGGTCGATTGCTTCATCCCAAGTGATGACTTTGAACCGATCGTCGAACGATGTCGCGAGCATGGGCTGCGTGATGCGGCCAAGCGACTCGAGCTCGCGGGAGGTCAGACGCTCTAGGGTCGATAGTGGCGTATTGATGGTCTCGGCTGTGACTCCCCCCTGAAGGTCGGCGGCCATGGCCTGAATCGATTTCTTGCAGACCTCAGGGAAACGCCCAAGTTCATTGACCATGCCACCTCGGCGGCCCCCCATACCCAGAGCGCATGTTTTGCAGGCGTTTCGGCTGCGGAGCGCCCGCCACATTCGGAGCATGCCCCCCGTTCGTCGGGCGGTTCGCAGGCTGTAGCGAATCGCTCGCCATCCTCCTCCGTGAGCTACCGGTCGCATGGGTGGCATGGTAGGCCATGACCACCCCAGTGATGTCGTACCATGCACCCATGAGTGGGGCCGCAGGCATTCTGGTCGTCAATTCCAACGCCGCAGTTCGGCGTATGCTTGAGTCGCACCTGCAGCGACGCGGGCACCGGGTGACGGGATGCGGCACAGTTGACGAGGCCAAGGCCATATTGGCCGATGGCGGTTGGGCACTGCTTATTATCGAGGCAGATCTCCCAGACTCCTCTGGATACGATCTGCTTCGACATGCCCGGCAACTGCCCAACGGCGATGACATGGGCATCATCATTACATCTGATCGAGACCAGCCAGACCGAATCATGCGGGCGCTGGAACGTGGCGCCGATGATTACCTGACGAACCCGATCAGCCCGGCGGTGGCCATGGCGCGTGCATCGGCACTGTTGTCACTTCGTGGCGCGGCCGACCGGCGGCGAGATGGTGCGCAGGCGCTGGATCTTCCCCGGCTTGACCGCGTGCTCCGAGAGGCACTGGGCGGAGCCGCCAAGTTGCGGGCTATTTGCGATGCGCTGCGAGATGGCCTCGAAGCGGAACGAGCCTCGGTCTATCGATATGATCGTGAACAGGATGAATTGTTGACCGTTGTGGCGCATGGTGAACAAGCTCAAACTGGCGATCCACTCATTCGCATGTCGGCTCAGGATGGACTGGCTGGCGCGTGCCTGCGGCTGGGCCATCTGGTCAATACTCCCGACGCATATGACGACGATCGGTTCAATCAACGATTTGATGATGAGACCGGTTTCAAGACGCGTTCGGTACTTAGCCTCCCCCTGCGAGACGAACACAACGAGCTCATCGGTGTTGCGCAGGTGCTCAATCACCAGCATGGCCCATTCACCGCTCATGAAGAGATCAAAGCTCGGCAGTTGGCACCCCGATGCGCCTTGACACTTGCCGAGGCGTTTTTTGAAGTCGACCAGAAACTCAATCTTGCTGCGACCATCGTCGCTCAGCCCGGCAGTGCGACTTTCATGCCCACAATGGTTGGTGGGTCCGGATTCAGCACTGGCATTCTTCCGTCCATCCACGCGAAGAAAGCCGAAGACTTTGTCGGCACCGAGATTGGTCGATACCGCGTGACTTCGGTACTTGGCCGTGGAAGTCAGGCCTATGTACTTGAGGGCCAGGACGAACTACTTGATCGGCGGGTGGCAATCAAACTTTTGGGGCCTGACTCCGCACGCATTCCTATGCTGCGACGTCAGTTCATGCAAGAAGCGCGCAGCATGGCCAAACTGGGACATCCCAACACCGTGGCCATTCATGATGTGGGCGACCTTGATGGCGCGCTGTATCTGGTAATGGAGTGTTGCCCACACGGAACCGCGTGGGATCTTTTACGTCGCGAAGGCAAGTTGCTTGTGCCTAGAGTTGCCCGCCTTCTACGCGACGCCTGCTGTGGGCTCGATGCGGCGCATCGTCGCGGAATGATCCATCGAGATATCAAACCCGACAACATTCTGCTCGACGATGATGGCACTGCCAAACTCAGTGACTTTGGATTGGTGTTGGCACCCAATATGTCTGATCTCGCTGGCCGGGATCATGTGGTGGGCACGCCGCACTACATGAGCCCCGAGCAATGCAATGGTGGCCTCGTTGATCACCGAAGTGACCTGTACGCGATGGGGGCCACGTGCTACCACCTCCTTACGGGCCACGCCCCATTCCATGGTTCTCAAGACATTCGTGAAGTCATGCGACGCCACTGCGAAGTGGTGGCTCCTGACCCTCGTGGTGTGGTGCCTGAACTCCCTGAGGACGTGGTTTCGATCATTGCAGCGGCCATGGCCAAGAAGCCTGAGGATCGATATCAGGCCGCTGTGGAGATGTTGCGGGACTTCGAGGCGATTCTGGCATCCGAGCATTCTGCCGGATAAGGTGCGTGATTGGAGAAACGGACCACCCATGGAAGCACCAACAGGTAAGAGTCTTTTTGTTCGATTTAGCGGTGATGGCGATGTGTTCATCGCGACGATCGATGCGCCAACGATCAACCAACGCGAGGCAGAAATCATTAGCGCCTCGATGCAAGAGGCGATGATTGATCTGACGGGATACAAGTGGTATGTCATCGACATGAAGCAGGTTACGTTCATGAGCAGCATGGGTATCGGCATGCTTGTTGATGCCCGGAGCCGCGCAGCTGGCCGTAAAATGAAACTTGTGCTGGCCAATGTCACCAAGGATCTGGAACAACTGCTCAAGATGGTGAAGCTTGACAAGGTCTTCCCCATCTGCACCAACGAGAAACAGCTCAAGAAGGCGACCAATCGGTGATGGTCGACCTTCGACCAGAAGACACGTACAAAGAGCCAGAGTCAAATGGTCTTGGCTTGGCCGCGTTCATTGTCGCACTGGTTGGATTTGTAACTGGTGGGTGCCTGTCATTTGTCGGACTTATCATGGGATTGATCGCGATGAATCGGCGCCCCCGCGGGTTTGCCATTGCCGGCGTGATCATTGGATTCATCGGCTCATTTGCTGGCTGCATCATTATGGCGGCCATCTTCGGGCTGCTAGGATCATTTGGCATTGCTATTGCGGCGATGGTGTTTGCCCAGATCGACCAAGGTGTGGTCGCTATGGATAAAGCTGCCGACGTGGTTTTGAAATGGCGCGCCGATCACGGCAATACGCTGCCAGACTCAAGCCAGGCCGCTGCGGCACTCAAGGCAGCTGGTATCCACGCGGTCTATTCGAAAATTGATCTCGATGAGTTTGAACTTCGCCTTGTCATCGACGAGGGAAGCAGCGACCCATGGGTATTCAATGGAACCTATGAAGTCGATGGGAATCGGGTCAATTTGAACTGGGAAACCGGCGACAACCCCAACTGATCAGCATGTGCTGAGTGTGTTGATGATCTCATCGATGTCGGATGTGTCTGTGGCCAGAGCGCCGATGGCGAATCGAATTACAAGCGAGTCGCCCAAACGGCAGTGTGTCACGGCGAATCGTTCAGACGTGTTGATCACATCAAGTACACGCTGTGTGGCCTCATCACCATCGACATGCTTCACACATAAGAGGGACAGGCTGCGGGGCGCAGCGAGACACAGGTGTTGGTGTGAGGCAATGGCTGTCTCAAGACGTTTTGCAAGCTCAATGTGAAAGTCAATCATATCAGCGAGCGCCCGAACTCCAGTGCGTCGAAGCAACACCCACAGTTTCATTGCCCGAAATCGCCGCCCGAGCTGCACATGCCAATCTCGGTAGTCGGTGACATCGCCATCGTCTGTGGCAACGTTGCGAAGGTACTCAGGGTCAATCGACATTGCTGAGGTAAGATCCCGTCGGCGGGCAATCCAGAGGCACGAGCAGTCAAATGCGGCGCCCATCCACTTGTGTGGGTTGAAGCACCATGACTGAGCGTGCTTGGCGCCCGCAATAATCGCCGGTCGTTGCGACTTACTCAACGAAGCGGTGCCGGCCCAAGCGGCGTCAACATGGAGCCATACATGGTGGCTGCTGCATACTGTGGCAATCTCTTCGACCGGGTCGATGGCGCCGCAGCCAGTTGTGCCAACGGTGGCGACGCAAAAGAATGGTCGGAGTCCGTTGTGGGCATCACGATCCATGGCATCGCGGAGTGCGATGGCGTCGAGCCGGTAGCGATCGTCGGTTGGAATGACCCGGAGGTTCCGACGCCCAATGCCAGCAATTCCAACAGCTTTGGCCATCGATGAGTGTGCTTGGTCACTGCAATAGGCAACCAAACCAGCGGCGGCTTCGGGGCCGTCTCGATTGATCTGTCCACCAGTACATTGCTCCCGCGCGGCAACGAGACATGCCAAGACAGCACTGCTGGCGGTGTCTTGAATGACGCCACCACCTTGCCCGCTTTCAGCGAAGCACTCAGGCAAGCCCATCGCCTGTCGCAGCCAATCGAGCATTCGCATCTCCAGTTCCGTGCATGCCGGACTGGACATCCAAAGCATTCCCTGCTGTGCCATGACAGTCGAAAGCAGATCACCCAGAATGGAGTCGGGGTGCGCATTGCTGGGAAACCAAGCCATCCAGCCAGGCGCGTCCCATCGCACGAGCCCTGGCGCGATGATATTGCTGAGGTCCGACATGATGTCGTCAAGCGAGTCAGGTGTATTGGGTGGTGAGGCAGGAAGTGATGCACTGATGTCCCCGGGCTGAACCTGTGACCACGGACTACACCCGTTGGCGCGACCAAGATGCTGCTCAATCCATGGGAGCACTGCGTAAATATCGGAGGTCAGCTCTTCGGGCCGGCGCCGCCACGCCATGCCAGTGTCATCACTCATACAGGGAGTCGTTTCAATTCGGCCTCAACTTCTCCCATCAGGCGGGCGATCATGACTGGACTAAAGTCGAATACCAGTCCAGCGGCCTCAAAGAGTTCCGGGAGCGGCTTCGATCCACCAAGTGACATCGCAGATCGGTAACACTCGATGGCACGAGCAGGATCTTCTCGATACATGAGCCACATCTGGAGCGCGCCGAGTTGAGCAATGCCGTATTCGATGTAATAGAACGGCACCTCAAAGAGGTGCAACTGTCGGTGCCACAGCTTGGTGCGGATGTTTTCCAAGCCTTCCCATGACACATCGGGCCCATAGATGGCGTGGAGTTCTAGCCAATAGATGTCCCGTTGGTCTTGTGTGTGATGGGGGTGGGTGTACAACCAGTGTTGGAAGGCGTCGATGGTGGCGACCCAGCAGAGTGTTGATGTTACGCCTTCAAGGTGGGTTCGGCGTGCCCGACTTGCCTGGTCTTCTGGAAGGAACTCATCGAGGAATGGGTGGGCGATGAGTTCCATGCTCATCGATGCGACCTCTGCGAACTCGATTGGGGGATGGCGATAGGAAACGAGTGCTTCGTCTCGGGACAACATCGAGTGGAAGGCGTGCCCGGCCTCGTGAATCATGGTGTCGACATCTCGCATCAATCCCGCGGCGTTCATGAAGATGAATGGGAGTCGCTGTCGCTCACGATCATATTGGTAGCCACCAGGTGCCTTACCTTTGCGAGATTCGAGGTCCAGAGCATCTCCTTCTCGCATGGTGTCAAAGAGGTCTCCGAGAGAAGGGTCCATGCGATGGAACAATCGGCTAGTACGGTCAATGAGCTCTTGTGATCCGTCAAATGGCTTGAGTGGAGACCGACCGAGCGGGTCAACGTCGAGATCCCACGGTCGCAATGTGTCAACTTGCATAGCCTTTCCGCGAAGCCGATTATTTTCATGCATCAGTGGGACGCAGTTTTCACGCACACCACGATGAAAGGATTCGCATGTGGCTGGCGTGTAGTCAAAGCGATGCTTGGCTTGGAAAGACCACGACCGATAGTCTTCATGCTCGGCGTTGTCGGCCATCGTGTTTCGAAGTTCGATCATGCGATTGAAAATGGTGTCCATTTGCTCGACGTCTTGCAGCCGACGATCTGCAACTACTTGAAATGCCTGTTGCCGAATTTTGCGATCGACGACTTGCATGAATGGACCCATTTGAGGAAGGGTCTTCTCTTCGCCATCAAACTCGACGGTCATGGCCCCACAGAGTTCCGCATATTGTTGGCCGAGTTTGGTGTCTTCAACCTGCAGGGGGATATTTTCCTCGCGGAACAAGTTGACATCTGATTCGATATTTCTCAGGAGCACGCCGTACCGATCGGAATCCAAATCATCGGCGAATGGGCACTGGGCAATGCGGCGATCGAGCTTGAAGGCGACATCCTTGAGCTTTGGTTCCATCTCCTCGATGAATGTCAGATACGCAGACTTGGCAGCTTTATCGTCGGTGTGCCTAGTCATCTCAATGTAGAGCGTCGCACCGGCTTCTCCAACAGTGGCGTCAAGTTCACTTCGATCGAGCAGAAGTCCTTCAAGGCAGCCCTTGCACTTGAGCGGCCGGTTGAGCAGCGCTTCGTACAGTGGCTTGACGGCCGACCAATCGGTGCCATCAAGATCGGCGGGCGCAAAGTCTGTAGATGTTGGATAGTTGGTCAGCATGGTGGTCATTCGGCCGGTCCTCTTGGCTGTGGTCAGGAAATCGATTCCATCGTGGGTTGTGTGATGTATCTGGGTTGAGCTGTAATGGTGGGAAGTCCGAGGTGTTCTTCGATGGCCGAGGCGATGGCATCGGCTTCGAGAGTGGTGTCACAAGTCAGAAAGAGCGTGGACCCACTACCACTGATGTGGACATTGCGGCCGATCAATTTAGAGATGGCTGACGCATGTGTGTTTAGGCTAGGTGCGATTGATTGGGCCGGTGCAGCGAGGTCGTTGAAGAACTCGCTACTTGCAGGTGCGCCGCGCACCTCATTTGGACGAAGTTCGCAGCATCCTTGTTCGTCGTAGGTACGATAGACGTCGCCGGTGTGGCACGCAATACCAGGAAGTACCAGCACAGCTGCAAGATCTGGAAGGCATGGCAGTTGTTCGACGGTGCCACCAGTCCCCTCAACGATGGCGCTTCCACCTTCGACGAGAAAGATAACATCCGAACCGACGGCACCAGCTATGTGCCGCATGGCACTGCTGTCGAGTTGAAGATCAAAGAGTGTGTTGCAAGCCCGGAGCATGGCCGCAGCGTCAGAAGACCCTCCCCCAAGCCCACTGCCAACTGGAATACGTTTCTGTAGTTTCATTTGAACTGGCAAACGCTGCGATGTGTAGCGTTCTATTGCTTGGTGCATTTTGACAGCGAGGTCACTCTTCACGGGCCAGTCGATGTCGGGCTGATGGAGGGCGTCGGGGTGCCACAGGATGGCGTACCGAGAAATACTCCCATCGGCCAGCCGGGTGACTTCGAGATCGTCCGCAAAGTCAACCGTCACCATCCACGAGCAAATGGGGTGCAGCCCTGTTTCGTTTGGTGGGCCAACTGACAAGGCCAAATTCAATTTGGCCAGGGCGGATTCAAGGAGTCGGGTGCGCATGGTTATCGCACAGGATAGAGTGCCCTGAACCAACAAGGAGCCAGCAATCATGAGCATTCCCTGCACAACCACATTTGATTTTGATGGCCACCGAATTGTCGAGTACAAGGGCCTTGTCAGGGGCATTGTGGTGCGGGCGCCAACCATTGCTCAGGGGATCATGGGGGGGCTCAAGAACATTGTCGGCGGCAAGATCGGAGCTTTTCAACAGATGTGTGAGACCACTCGCGGCGAGGCGTTGGATCACCTGCTCGAACATGCTGAAGAACTCGGTGCCAACGCCGTCATCGGACTGCGATATGAATCATCCGAGGTGGCAGACTCCGCTACAGAAGTGCTGTGCTACGGAACCGCCGTGGTGATTCAGCCAACTCACGATTAAGTTGATTAGCGCGACGTCCACAACGCAACGTCGGCACGTGAAACGCTGAACACGCAGTCTGCCATGAGCGACGAGAGCCGCTGTTGCAAGATCGGCAAATACCCGCGTTCTGAATTGGTGTGTCCAGCAAGGATGACCGTCATGCCGCGTTCGATTGCGGCCAGCAGGTCGTGATGACGCATTTCCCCGGTGAGAAATAGGGTGGCGCCACACCGCTGCGCTTCGCTGATCATTGACCCGCCAGCGCCCGGACAACAGCCTGCAATTTCGTGGTGTGCTACTGCATTTGCTGGCTCGGCGATGCGAAGTGAATCGACGCCAAGGTGCTGCTTGAGTTTTGCAGCGATCTCATCTGTGCTGGATGGTGATGAGAGGTGGAGGGCCCGACCACTGCCGGTGTGGCCTATGGGTTGAGGTGTCAACGCCACGATGTGAATTGGTGGTTCTTCGTATGGATGGGATGCTCGCACCGCTGCAATGACTTCGGGCAGATCAGACTCCCCGCACACCATCATCAATCGGCATTCGGAAACGGTCTCAAAGTGATCAGCCTGGCCCAAGGCTGGCGATGTATCGGCGCTGCCTTTGAAGGTGCCGGTACTTTCGATGCGAGTTGAGCAGAGGCTGTAGGCACCGATGTGCCCGGCGCCAGCCTGACTCATTGCGTGATGAACCGCGTCGACGGTATCGCGCGGCACGTAGGTGATGACTTGCATTGACTGGGTTGAAGCCGGCCCCAATGCGTGCTCAAGAGGTTGGGTGGTTCCATCACCGATCCCAGAAGCAAGCCAATCGGTGATGCCATCTGGAGCGGCATCAATCGCGGTGTGTGGGCTGAAGACAGCGATGCCTGCTTGGGCCAACATGAGCAAGCGAGCGCCCTCGGGCGATGCATCGGTCAGCGCGGTGATGCCATCGAAGATTGGTGGGTGATAGGCAACGACCGCCTGGACGCCAGCAGCGATAGCCTCGGTGGCCACTTCCAACGTAAGATCGATGCACAGCATGGCCGAACTGAGCGAGGCGTGACGGCTACCCAGTAGCAGCCCGACATTGTCCCACTGGGCGGCAAGGTGCGGCGGGGCGATGTGGTCAAGCGTGCGGCAGAGGTCGTCGATTGTGTACGCCATGCCGTGAAGATACCACTGCTGCCACCGGATCTGGGCTGCCCCTACAATGTACCGCTTGCCATGACTGCCACCACCTGTCTCAGTTCGATTCCTGAGGTGCTCGACGATTTGCGAGCCGGCCGACCCATTGTGCTCGTCGATGATGAACGTCGCGAAAATGAGGGCGATTTTGTCGTCGCCGCGGAGCATATCAACGTCGAGGCGATCAACTTCATGACTCGGGTTGGCGGGGGATATCTATGTGTGGCGATGACCGGAGAAGATTGTGATCGATTGGATCTCGGGCCGCAGGCGGTGGTCAATACATCGCTTCGAACGACTGCCTTTACGGTCAGCGTGGATGGCCATCCACGTCATGGTGTCGGTACTGGTATTTCGGCAGCAGATCGCGTCAAGACCATTCAAATGTTGGCTGACCCAGAAACGCGCTCAGACGACTTTGTGCGACCGGGTCATATCAATCCGCTTCGAGCCAGACTCGGCGGTGTGCTAGCGCGGACAGGGCAAACCGAAGGATCGGTGGACCTATGTCGACTGGCAGGGCTTCGTCCGGCCGCGGCGATTATTGAAATTGTCAAACCCGATGGCGACATGGCGAGAATGGATGATCTCGAAGTACTCTGCGCCGAGCATGGCATTCGAATGTGCAGTGTCGAGCAAGTCATCGAGCATCGCCTTGCCGAAGAGACGCTCGTTAAGCGACTTGATCCGGCGGAGGGCACGAAGGTCAGTACCCCGTGGGGTGAGTTTGCACTGATTACCTTTGAAAGCCACATCGACCCGCAGCCACACATCACGCTGTGCATGGGTGATGTGGGCAAGGTGGACGTGCACGGGCAGGCCATCGTCATCGATGACCCTGTGTTGGTGCGTGTGCATCGCCGGGACATTCTTGGGGACATCTTCGAAGTTGGGGGCCACCCATCTGCGATCACCCTACGGGAGTCGATGAAAGCCATCGCTCAGGCGGGTCGTGGTGTATTGGTGTACTTGCGGCCAGAGCAGTCCGGCGACAGTCCGCTCTCGAGCCTGCTGCACCAAGTTCGTCGACCCGATCGCGATGATCCAGATTGTCCGGACCTGACTCGGCCAGGCGGTGTGGGGGCTAAGGCGAACCCGATCGACACTCGCAACACTGGCACAGGAAGCCAGATCCTCCGCGAGTTGGGCCTCCGCAAACTTCGCCTCCTATCCAGCACCCCCCGAACTTGGCACGGTTTGGCCGCCTTCGGCCTCGAGGTCACCGAGCACGTCCCCCTCCCATAGTGGGTTAGGTTTGGAGGACGCCGGTGCGGTAGGTGCCTTCGATTGGGAAGGTCGATGCGATTTGGAGGGCGGCGGCGAGTTCTTGGCGGGTGTGGTGGGGCTCGATGAGCCGGTCAATCCAGCCTCGAGCAGCGCCGTATCGGATGTCTTGCTGCTCTTGGTAGGAATCTGTGATCGCCTTGAGAAGGGCTTGGCTTTCCGCTTCGTCGACCTCCTCACCTCGCCGTTTGCGGGCTGCGAGGTCGATCTGCAGCAGCGTGCTGGCGGCGGCTTGGGCGCCCATGACAGCACAACGGCTGCCGGGCCAAGCAAGCGTTAAGAATGGGTCGAAGGCTCGGCCGCACATAGCGTAGTTGCCAGCGCCATACGACCCGCCAGTGATGAGGCTGATTTTTGGCACGATGCAGTTGCTCATCGCATTGACCATCTTAGCGCCGCTTCGGATGATTCCCTCTTGCTCGCTGTCGCGTCCGACCATGAAGCCGGTTGTGTCATGCATGAACACGATGGGGATATGTTTCTGGTTGCAATCCATGATGAATCGGGCCGCTTTGTCGGCGCTCTCTACATAGATCACTGCAGGCATGTTGGTCGACTTGGAAGGACCCGCCTTGCCGCCTGGCATGACATGCTCGGTCAGTTGGCGTTGATTGGCCACGATGCCGCATGGTCGTCCATCGATTCGTGCGTATCCACACACGATTGAACGCCCAAATTCACGCCGATATTCGTTCCATGAACCATCATCAACAATGCACGCCAGAAGTTCCACGACGTCGTATTGATCACGTGGATCGTGAGAAAAGATGTCGTAGATCCGTTCTGGATCCTCGCGTGGCTTGGCCGATTCAATTGGGGAGTCCTGTATCGGCGGAGTTTTCATGTCTGCATGCATGATGTCTCGCAGTCGACGTAAACATGCCTTGTCATCTGGTTCGCGATAGTCGACCGTGCCCGAGATTGTTGCGTGCATCTGGGCGCCACCGAGGTCTTCGCTGTCAACGTCCTGTCCGATGGCCGCTTTGACAAGAGCGGGGCCAGCGAGATAGAGCCCGCTTCCTTCGGTCATCAGCATGACGTCGCACAACACTGGCAGATAGCCGCCGCCGGCGACGCAGTTGCCCATGATGGCCGCGATCTGAGGGATGCCATCGGCGGAAATAACAGCATTGTTGCGGAATATTCGACCAAAGTCGTCTGTGTCGGGGAAGACATCTTCTTGCAAGGGCAGAAAGACGCCGGCAGAATCAACCAGATAGATCAACGGAAGTCGCGATCGCTGCGCAATGGTCTGCGCGCGGATGATTTTCTTGCACGTCATCGGAAAGAACGCACCGGCCTTCACGGTCGCGTCATTGGCAACGATCATGGTCAATCGTCCCCCAACCGGCGCAATCGTCGTGACGACACTGGCGCCTGGTGCGCCCCCATACTCGGAGTACATGTTCCATGCGGCAAAGAGGCCGCACTCAAACAGGTGACTTCCGGGATCTACAAGTAGATCGACGCGCTCTCGTGCAGTAAGTCGACCGCTCCGGTGTTGTCGGTCAACACCCTTTTTCCCACCACCGCGTCGAATGACTTCGGCCTCCGTGAGGAGCTGCTCGGTGTCCGTTCGCAGATTGCATCTATCGGCTGTCATGACGGCTCAGGATACCAGCGGCACGAGTTCATCCTCGTCGCGTCGAGCCACCCGCAGGCGGATGACGTGCGTGGGCTGCGCCTCCAGCACTGTAAAGACCACATCGCCCACCTCAAGTGACTCGTCCATATCTGGGACTCGTCCGATTGTGGCGGTAAACCAGCCACCAACGGTGTCATACTCTTCATTCTCGGGAAGCGACAATCCTGTGATCTCATTGAGGTCATCAATGTGAAACCGCCCATCAACCTCCCACAGTTGCTTGGAGCATTCAGTGATGGTTGGCTCATCATCGTTATCGTCGCCCTCGTGCTCGTCCTTGATTTCCCCGACAATTTCCTCGAGTACATCTTCGATGGTGGCCAGTCCAGCCGTTCCACCGAATTCATCGACCACAATTGCCATATGCACTTCGGCGCGTTGGAAATCGGCGAGCAGATCGGCCACCGGCTTGGTCTCGGGAATCACGATGGGACTTCTGAGTGATTCGGTCATACTGAAGTTTGCGGAATCTTCACCGAGAAACGGAACGAGGTCTTTGACATATAAGATGCCCTCGATGTGGTCGAGATCCTCGCGATACACCGGAATGCGAGAGTGCCCAGCCTCGATGATGAAGTGTCGTATGGCGGCGAGATCGTTGGTGAACTCAAGCCCCTCAATTTCAGTTCGGGGCGTCATGACTTCCCCAACGTCAGTGTCGGTGAACTCCATGATGTTCTCAAGCAGCGTTGCGGCGCCCTGGTCGATCTCGCCCTCCCGCTGTTTTTCTTCGATGCTTCGCAAGAGTTCGGCTTCAGCCTCGCTTGATCGGCCGTTCTGTGGGAGGGCAGCGCCACTGAGCCGTCGAATGATTTCGTTGAGGAGCCTTGAAAGGCTGTGGGCCGCATCGCCACAGCTTGCAGCGATGCTGATGGGTAGGAGGCTTCGGCACAGGAGGCTCCCTCCAGCCCACCTTGCAACAGAGGCTGCAATGATCGAACTTGCAATCCAGAGCATCACAGCACCGGTTGCGGCGCCCAGAATCAAGTACCCCGTTGATGGCGGCCACGGGGCCAAGCCGGAAATCCACAACATGAGAAACGCTGCTGAGGCAATCCAAAACAACAGGGCCAAGGTGTCCGCAGCTCCATCAAGTCGAGGCGATAGGCGGTCTGATAGATGTTGCCGATCGCTGTGTTCAAGGTGATGGAGTAGTCGTGATCGAGGACCATTGCGAAGGGACTGTTCAACGCAGGAGAGCCACGTCGCCACGATCAGAATTATCAGTGCAATGAAGATACTCATGAGGCATCCTCACCGCGTGCAAAGATGTCACCCCGACCTAGTTGTTGCAAAATGGATCGTTCATGCTGCCGCATGTTCGTGGCCTGATCAGGTGTGTGGTCATTACATCCGCAGCAATGGAGCAGACCATGGACGGCGTACAAGACCAATTCATCTAAGACATCGATCTCACGATCTTCCGTAGAACGAATGGCCTGATCGAGGCACACTGCAATGCTCGCCTCAAGTGGACCTTCGGTGGAGTGTTCGAATGTCAGCACATCGGTTGTGTCGTCAAGTCCATGCCAGCGTTGGTGGAGTTCGATGATCTGGTCATCTTGGAGTACAGCGATATCAACATGCGAAACATCTCTAGGAAGGAACGTCACCACTTGCTGGAGCAGCGATGTCAACGCCGCCAACTGGCGCGGCGGCAGACAGTTTGAGACAACGCTCAAAGGGCCGCTGGGTGAGTCGGTATTGGGTGCGGGGCGGCTGTTCGAATGGCGAACGTCGCCCTTTGTCTGCGAGCCCGGGTCGTCCGGATCGTCGCCCCGGCATGTATCGGGGGACAGGCAATCTGTGTTCATCAGGTAGGGTCTCTTCGCTGGCGTACCACCACGGTCGCCGCAACGTGCTCAGGTTACTGTTGACGTGATGCCATGACCAGAGGAATCATCCACCTACGGTCAAGACACCCGGGGAAGCCGCGATACGAGCCTCGAATTCGGCTCGAAACTTTCGAACGATGGTGCAAACGGCCCAATTGGTTCCGTCGGCGAGTCCACAGATGGTCGTTCCGGGCATGGTGCCCATGGATCCGGCGATTTCAGTCAATAGGTCAAGATCCTTGGCTCGGGCGTCACCCTGCTCAATTCGCATGAGCAGTTTGTAGACCCATTGCGACCCTTCGCGGCAGGGAGTGCACTGCCCACACGATTCGTTCTTGAAGAAGCGAGCGATGTTTCTCGCGACCATGACCATGTCAGTGCCTTCATCGAGCACGATCGGACAGGCTGTTCCCAGTCCCATGATGTCGTACTTGTGGCCAATGTCGAAGTCCAATTCGGCGCCGAACTGGCTGGTGTCCAGAACGCCCATGCTCACGCCGCCGGGAATGCACACTTTGTAGGTCCGGCCACTTTTCATGCCCTGACAGTAGTCATCGCGTTCAACGATTTCATTCAGCGGCGCGCCAAGACCAACTTCGTACACCCCAGGTCGATTGACATGCCCCGACATCCCCACCAGTTTGGTTCCAAAGGAAGGCGGCTGTCCAATGGTCGATTCACATCCCAGTGAGGTCCACCATTCCGCTCCACGTTCAATGATCGGAGTGACGGCTGCGAGTGTCTCAACATTGTTGACAATGGTGGGACGGCCGAACAACCCTTTGACAGCCGGGAAGGGCGGTTTGATTCGCGGCCATCCTCGTTTGCCTTCAATCGCTTCGAGCAGAGCCGTCTCCTCGCCGCAGATGTAGGCGCCAGCTCCACGGTGTAGGTAGCAGTCGACGGCAAAGGTCTTGGTGCCCTTGAGCAAACCCTGCGGTCCAAACACACCTAGGTCGTAAGCTTCCTTGATGGCGTTCTGCACGACATGTGCTTGATGCCGGTACTCGCCGCGAATAAAGAAGTAGGCGGTGTCTAATTGGCACGCCCAACATGCAATGGCGATTCCCTCCAGTACGAGGTGCGGGTCATAGTCCACCAACAGTCGATCTTTGAAGGTGCCAGGTTCGGCTTCATCACAATTGACGGCCAAATAGCGCCGCCCACCATCAGGTTCTGGGAGAAATCCCCACTTGACTCCGCACGGGAACCCAGCGCCGCCGCGTCCTCGCAGTTGTGAAGCCTTGACCTGGGCGATGACATCACTGGGATCCATCGATAACGCCTTGCGGAGCGATTCGTATCCGCCAGTACGAACATACTCCTCGCCGCTTACGACATGGCGATCCGCTGGGTCACCCCATGGCCATGTGGGTATGCGTTTGGTCAATACCGGCTCGGTCAGGAACATGTCTGCTCGTCCTTGTCGTCAATTTCAGACGAAGCACCGTCGTCAGGAAGTTGTACTTCTTCGATAACTGTTCGTCGAAGTGTCATTCCGTCTCGGGTGGTCTCCCGCACTTCGCGACGAACTTCCAGTCGCTCGGGTTCAGCGGGCGTTCGAACGCCCTTAATGATGTGCCCGGCGAATTCGCCAAGACTACGCATCAGGGATTTTTTGTCGTTGGTCATCAGGCGGTGTGCTCATCGATAATGCGATCGACATCCGCGATCGAGAGGTTGTCATGTCGATCGTCATTCACCAACGCGCATGGAGCTGTGTCACAGGCGCCCAGACACTCCATCGCCAGCAGCGTAAATTGGCCATCGGCGGTTGTTTCGTGAGGCTCGATGCCAAGTCGGGTTCGAATGTGATCGAGCACGGCCCGATGTCCACAGGCCTCACACGCAATGGACTGGCACACGCCGATGATGCATTTGCCAGTGGGATGAGTGTGGTACCCCTCGTAGAACGTCACCGTGTCCAGTACAAGGGAAGGCGAGATATTCAGGAAGGCGGCGATCTCCTCCATCGCCTGCTCCGGAATCCACCCATATGTGTGCTGCACATCATGCAAAATGGACATGAGTGCGCCATGGGTCGTCTCATACTTTGGGAGGAGGTCTTGGCGGTAGGTTGCCAACATCGCCTCTGTCAGCCATGGTTCCGATCGACGTGCGACCTGCATGGTGCCGGATTCTTTGACTTTCCAAGCCATTGCGATTCCTAGCGATCAAGTTCCGCGGCGATGACGTTGATGGATCCAAGGATGGCCACAAAGTCGGCCAACTGGTGCCCCTCGAACATTCGTCCAAACGCCTGATAGTTGATGAATGAAGGTGGTCGCACCGCGACACGCCATGGGCACGGACCACCATCGGCGACGATGAAGTAACCCAATTCGCCATTGGGCGATTCCATGGCCGAGTACACCTCGCCGATAGGCGTGTCGAAGCCGCGATTGGTCATGATGAGTTCGAAGTGCTGAATGGTCGATTCAATCGACCCATAGACATCACCCTTACCTGGCAGGACGTCTTTGCCCTCGGGGTCTACATTGATTGGGCCAGTTGGGATGCAGTCGATCAGTTGATCAATGATGCTCATGGACTGCTTGATTTCTTCGAGGCGAACGAGATACCGGCACAGGCAGTCGCCATCTTGGGCAACGGGGACATCAAATGTCACCGCATCGGCACCTTGCCCATCCCAGTTGTCGGCGTAGGCCAGGCACGGGGCGTCCTTGCGAAGATCTCGCTGTACACCCGATGCGCGAGCGAGCGGTCCAGTGAGCGACCAGTCGGTCGCCTCTTTGGCTGTCAGAACACCAACTCCCTTGACTCGATCAATGAAGATTCGGTTTCGATTCAGCAGTGTTTCGATGTCCTTGATGGCTCTGGGAAGTCGGACATCGATGAAGTTGCGAACCATCTTGCGAAAGATGGCTTCATCTGGAATATCACGAACGACGCCGCCGACGCGTGTGTAGTCGGGGTGGAATCGTTGTCCCGTGAGGAAGTCGATGATGTCGTAGATGAATTCCCGTTCGTTAAACCCGTAAAGGAATCCGGTGAAGGCGCCTAGGTCAAGTGCCGCGGCGCCGACGCACAGTAAATGACCTTGAATACGCCCCAGTTCCATCAAGATGGTTCGCAGTGAGATACACCGTGGCGTCAGTGTGATACCGAAGAGTTTTTCAACGCTCTGGTGCCACACGATGTCGTTGCAGATCGGAGATACGTAGTCCATCCGACTGATCGTGCAGACATACTGGTTGTAGTTGTGGTGCTCACCGAGTTTTTCGAAACCACTGTGGAGGTACCCAATGTGCGGCGTGGCTCGCACGACGCGCTCGCCATCGAGTTCCAGAATGACTCGTAGTGTGGTGTGTGTGGCAGGGTGCTGGGGGCCAAAATTGAGGACCCATCGATCGCCTGCGTTGGGTCGGTCCTTGAGGTACTCGACGTCATCAGCGTCAACATCCCAAGGCTTGGCTGGCAGGAGGGTGTAGGGCATCGGGGGACGGTCTCCAGAGCCCCACCGTGCATCGGAAGGGCCCAAGGGGACGCAGTATAGAGCCCCCTCATGCCTTCGCGGGGTAGTCCCATCAAGGCGGCGGCGGACCATATACGGGAGGCTTGGGGGACCTAGATCTTGGTGCAGCCTTGCAAGCATCCTTCGTGTTGCTGATTCCCCACATTGACAATGCATCCATCGCCATTGATCTGGCATCCCACGGGCACCCCCAAAGCCACACTACACCCGGAAGATCGCGCCCATCTTGCGTCCCATGAGTACTGAGGCGCCCACGAGCGTGACGGTCAATAGTGCCATCGCCCAAACACCCATCGCACTGGCTATTCCGGGCCCATCACCGAGCCGCTCAAAGAGCACGTAGATGGCTTTGGTGACCGGGTAGTCACTCTCTCGCTGGGCCAGAATGAGCGAATCGCTCACTTCCAGCATGGCAAACGAGAAAGCCAGCAAGCCACCGGCGACCAGGTTGGCTGTGATCAATGGAACGACGACGGTGCGAATAGCTCGGAAACGTGACGCGCCAAGATTGAGTGCTGCTTCTTCGAGTTCTCCGCTGGTTTGCTCGAGTCCAGCCACGGTGGCTCGTACCACATAGGGGAGCCGACGAACGGCGTAGGCGATAACCAGCAGCAGCATTGGATTCGGGTTGGCACCAACCACACTGATGACCCCATGCAACGGATCATCCTTTCCAAAGGGCCACCTGAGCGTTACGGCGACGAATCCAAAGGCGAGCACTAGCCCAGGCACCGCAAGGGGAAGCATTGCCAGTGCATCGACGAGTCCGCGACCCCGCACTTTCACTCGCACAATGAGATACCCAATAGCCAATCCAAGAATGATGTCGATTCCCACGGCGATCGACGAGTACAACAGACTGTTGCGAATGGATCCAGCGGCCAGCGGATGCGAGAGCGCTTGTTCGTAATTATGCGTCGTCCAACTTGTGGGCAGCACGCTGTCGTACCACGATCCCTCGACGCTCAGCGATGACAAGACGACACTGATGTGGGGAAGAATCGCCGCGCCGGTAACGATGATGAACAGCGACAGAGCCCCGATCGAACCGAGCGTGCCAAGCCGCTTCGGAACAGATCGAATAGACGCCTTGCTGTACATCGTCGCGCCCTTGCCACCGAGAAAGACCTTGCCGATGATGTAGGTTCCTGCAGCGACAAAGAGAAGCACCGCCGTGAGCGCATAGGGCTGGTGCGAGGCGTCCATTTCCTTGATGCCGTTGAAGATTTGGACCGGGGTCACCTGCTGGTAGTCGAACATCAGCGGTGTGCCCAGCTCGGTGAATGACCAGATGAACACGATGGTTCCGCCGGCGAATAAACCGGGCCGGATGAGTGGAAGGACGATTCCCCGAAGACGTCTCCACGGTGAGGCGCCCAAGCCTGCAGCTGCTTCCTCAAGCGCCGGGTCGAGATTCGCAAGCGCCGCAGAGGCATTGAGGTAAATGATCGGGTACAGGTGCAGTGCTTCGATGAGCACGATGGCCCAGAATCCACCCTGTCCGATGAAGTCAACACCCTCGCTGATCCAGCCCATGTCCAAGAGCAGTTCATTGATGGCGCCATGTCTGCCAAGCAGATGGTGCAGACCGATGGCCCCAACAAATGGCGGAAGAATGAGTGGCACCAAAATGAGTGCATTGAAGGCAGTCTTGCCTGGGAAGTTGCACTTTACGGATACCAACGCAAGCGGAATAGAAATGACCAGCGATAGAACTGTTGTCCAAATCGCAATACCAAGGGCATTGATCAGGCCGGCACGCGTTGCAGGGTCATCGAGTACTTCGATGACGTGATGGAGCGTGAACCCACCATTGTCCGACTCAAATCCCACTGCGACAGTCAGCCACATTGGGTACAGCAAGAATATGGCGAAACCGATCAGTACGGTTACAAGTAGGAGATAGGGGCCAATCCTCGCGCGACTCATTGGCGGCATGCTAGTACACCGAGCCGGCTCGATCAGGCTGTCAGTGTGACCATGCGTCAAGCAGAAGGGACAGATCGGTCAGATCAACGTAGCCGCTTCCTTCGAGGTCGGCGTAGCACCGATCACACAGTCCCCAGTGCTGGAGCAGCACCAAGAGGTCGATGACGCCGACCAACCCATCTCCGGTGAGATCGCTTTGCACGACAGGGTCGGTCATGTGCCACGCAACGGCAGCCTCAGCACCACCATCGTCATCTGTACGGTTGACGTGGATGAGATATCGCCCAGGAGCGATTCCCTGTACGTAGAGGTGTTCGACGTTATCACCAGAAGCCACACTTCGAATGGTGCCAGCTTGGAAGATCGGCAGGCCGGCATCACCTACCAGCCCAATTGGCAATCCTGTATGAGCGTCGATCCGAAGTAGTTCGATATCGAGCGAAGCCAACGACTGTGTGTTGAAATTTGAGGAAACGGTGCGGTTCCAAGTCAGAATTACCGAGAGATTGTCGATCGTGCCCGTTGCTTCAATCAACCAATACTGTTCGCCTGCCGCGTCAATAGACTCAAATGCCCAGCCTGTCGGCAGGATCACCGGGGACGAAGGCGCATCGCTACTGCCGGGTTGATCCCCTCCGCCCATGATCAGGTGCGCGTGATTCACATTGAGACGGCCAGCACCCATGATTGGGTCGAGTGGTTCGCTGGCACTTCCCCGGCGGGGTCCGGAAGTATCAACATTGTTGCCCCATGGAATGGATCCACCATCGGCAGGACCAATGTGATCTGCCGCTGCCATCAGGATGGCTTTGACGACCTCGGCAGGCAGGTCAGTTTCTTCGAGGCCGGACTGTTCCACGAGCATGGCGGCAGCAGCGGACACAACGCCGCAGCTTTCACTGGTCGTGAACAGTGGACCAACAAGGTCGCAGGCGTGGCGGTTGGATCCGTCGATGCCAGATGCTGGCGAATCGATGGCATGGTCGCCGTCGCTGCGACCAACGGCGATGACGTTGTAGGCCCATGTGAGCAGTTGTTTTGGGGTGCTTCCGTTGTTGAGTCCGACACACACCACAGGCTCATTTGGGTCGTTCTCAATGACCCAGTCGAGGCGGCGGAGGGCATCGCGATTTTCTCCTGCGTTTCCAAGGTCGCCAACCCAGGAGTGATTCCAGACTTTGATTGTTCCCAGCCCGCTGTACTCGGGGGGCGTGTTGGAGCCAAGGTGGGAATTGAGAAAGCCGCCCTGCAACCAATTGGTGGCGTTCCAGCAGTTGACCATCCAGATGTCTGGCGCCATGCTTTGTGTGTCGCCGTAGAACTTCTTACCTACTGTTGTGGCGTGTGACGACCCACTGCTTCCGCCCGACCGCTCCCAGAAATAGTTGTCCTCGAATTCGGAGTCGTCTTCGTTAGGCATGTAGTTGCCCTCACTTGACGACCCCTCCACTTGGGCGACGATGACGCCGTCACCAGTTGGAATTGAATCAATGCCGATGCGTTCAACAAGTATTTCCCAGTCACACCAATCGAAGTATGTGGGATAATCTCCGCCACCCATGGCCATCAAGAGGGCCACCGCCATGGTCATCACGACCAGACTCCCAGCAGTGCCAGCAGGTCATTGACATCAACAACACCGTCGCCATTGAGGTCCTCGACGCAATCTTCGCAGTTACCAAAGGCGGCGATCAGTTGCAGCAGGTCATTGACTGTTACGAGTCCATCGCCGTCAAAGTCACCGAAGACGCCGCCGACTTCGTCACTACTCCACCAGGCCACGGCGACGTCCGTGGCGGTGCTGGCACCATCATGTCGGGTGGCACGAAGTAGATACGTGCCTGGCACGAGGTCTCGTAGGAAGAGGTGCTCGACATTGTCTAGGTCGCTGACACTGACGACGTTGCCGCTGCCAAATGCGAGATCATCTCCAACCAGTGGTACTTCAACGCCGTTGTCGTAGGCCAACAGTTCCAAGTCGAGGTCTGCAATGGTCCAACTTGAGAAGTTGGACGTGACGTGGCGATTCCAGGTAGCGATGATGGACAGTTCCAAAGCCCCGTCGGGCAGTACGAATTGCCAAGACATATCGTTTCCGGCCGACACCGAGGAGAGATCCCAGCCATGGGTCGTTGCCAGTGGTGGACTATCGCTTCCGATTGCTGCTGGGGTTCGCCCACCAGTCAATATCTGGTGCGCGCGGTTGACGTCTAGATGCCCTGCCCCGTAGATGTCGTCGAGGGGTCGATCGGTCCATCCGCGGTCCGGTCCTGAATCGATGGCCCCATTGGACCAGTCCGGATCGCCCGCTCCGGTCGGTTCATGGGAGGCGGCTGCGAGGAGAACCGCCTTGATAGTTTCAGATGCTTGGCCAAGATCCTCATCCATGTCCCGAGCTACTTCCACAAGCATAGCTGCGGTAGCTGAGACGGTCGGCGTTGCCTCACTGGTCGTAAAGAGCGTGCCTGTAATGAGTGGACTCATCCGGCCAGCACCTTCATATGGTTCAGGGATGTCAGACCAAGCATGTGCACCATCGCGGCGTCCGACACTGATGACATTCCATGCATAGCTCAACAGTGCTTGTGTTTCATCGCCGTTGTTGATGCCGACGCAAACTGTCGGGCTGTTGGGATCGTTTTCGACGACCCAGTCGACACGTCGAAGGGCATCGTGGTCGTTTCCTATGCTTCCGAAACTTCCGATCCACGAGTGGTTCCAGACTTTGATGGTTCCTAGTCCATCGTATGCGGGCGGATTCGAAGAACCTTGCCCAACCTTGAGAAACCCACCTTGAAGCCAGTGGTTCACCTCCCAACAATTCACCATCCAGATGTCGGGCGCGAGGCTTTGGCTTTGTCCGTAGAACTTCTTGCCGACCGTTGTTGCGTGCGAAGACGCACCACTTCCTCCGGAACGCTTCCACAGAAAGTTATCCTCAAAGTCGAGATCATCCACATCGGCGACATAGTTTCCAGCAGACCCAACTTCGATCTGAGCGCAGATCACACCATCGCCAGTGGGGACCGCTTCCATACCGATACGTTCGATGAGTTCATCCCACTCGCACCAATCGCGATAGTCGGCGTTGGCCATGGCGGTGACGCCAAGAGCCATCAGAGTGGCGACGAGGGTTCGCATGCAGGGGGCTCTCCAGATACTCCACTATGTCCCAGCTGCAGCCGGGACACCTCAGCCTACCACCAGCCTGATGGTGAGCAAGGTAGGAAGTGAGGTTTGTAGGCTTAGCAGGGCTTCACTGCCGCTTGCTAGGGGGTACTGGGGGCCGTTGTTGAGGTCTGCGCGGTCTGGATCGCCGCTTCGATGGCAGCCAGCAACTTTCGCTCGGCATTGCGGTCTCGATCCGAGGGGATCCACATGGGCCCGTTCGGAGGCGTTTCCCACGTTGGATCGTCCGTGACTCGCCGTGGGCGGGCGATCCTGCGGCCGGTCCAATGGCTGATTTGTTGGTTGGGGGTCGCACCCCGCTCCGTATAGACCCACGCTCGCAGATCCAAGGGCTGTTCATCGGTGATCAGATCAATTGTGGGCGTCAGCCCCAAATAATCTGCCTTCCCGATTTCGGAAGGTTCGGATTTGGCCAGCATAGGGGTACCAGCGGGGCGGAATTCCAGCCGCGCTCGCGTTCGGTTTCGGGACACCGTATAGGCGATCATGGTGCCCATATCGTCGGTATTGAGGTGCCACGGTTCGAGTAAGGATCCGGCCTGGACCGGTGCTGTTTCGATCACACCACTGCGGCGATCCATGAGTTCGGGCTCCCAACCCCTTGCCCGAACAAGCGTTACGGCGGTCGAGAAGGCCTCTTGATACTGCCCCGCGGGCACGTGGACCAATTCAGGCCCCCGGGATCCAGTACAGCCAGTGGTCAGAATGCAGGCGGTGAGCCCGATCAATACAGGAAGCAATCGTCGCATGGTGCGGCTGCGAGTCTACCTGTTTCTGTGGGATCCAGAGAGAGCGGTTGGACGAACCATGGTGTGGGAGTACGCTATTTAGTCTGCCGATTGCTACAGAAGGTCTTTGGAGTGGTCGATTGAGAGGAACACGAGTCGGGATGTTGATACAGAAACCGCTTATCGTTGCGGGGTGCTGCGTCGGATTGGTCGCCGCCATGACGGTGGCTGATCAGGTCCAACTGCCCAGCACAGTCGAAGATTTCTATCAGCCCGGTACCCAGCCGTTACCAGATGGCTTTGAGGCATTTGAAGTCTCGAGTTTCTCGTGTTTGAATTGTCACCAATTTCTCGATGACGACAATGAGGACGTGATTACATCACCGTACATCACGCTGGCTGGCAGCATGATGGCGCAGTCCGTTCGCGACCCAGTGTGGCGTGCAGCCGTGTCCATTGCCAACCAAGATGCCGCTGGCGCGGGTGAGTATTGCATACGTTGCCACTCGCCAATGGGCTGGGGAAGCGGTCGCAGCGCAACCGGTGACGTCGATGACCTGTGGGATCCAGATGACACCGATGGCGTGTCATGTGGTTTCTGCCATCGCATGGTCGACCCCATCTTCAGCGCAGAGAACCCTTCGCAGGATGAGGGCATCCTGCAACTGCTCGTTGACAGTGGCGACTATCCAAATCCAGCGCATCCAGGTAATGGCCGGTTTGTCTTCGATCACATCGATAGCCGACGTGGTCCGCTTGACGATATTGTCGTCAATATGCACGGCTCGTCGCAAATTGTGCACTCGCCTCACCATTCAGAGTCGTCGTTCTGTGGACCTTGCCATGATCTTGGCAATCCAGTCTTCTCGTGGAGCGACACCACTGAGAAGTTCGAGGTTAATGCGATGGATGCGCCACACCCGACGCAGGACGTCTACCACATGTTCCCCGAACAACGCACGTACAGCGAGTGGCTCAACAGCCAGTACGCCGATACCGGCGTCGCCTTCCCAGATGGAAGATTTGGAGGCGACGGGCACCCCGACGGCGTAATGAAGTCATGTCAAGATTGCCATATGCCTAAGACACACGGCGCGAACTGTATGTTCTGGTATCTCCCAGACATTGGGCCTCGCGATGATATTGACGTGCATGGCTTTGCTGGTGGCAATACGTGGGTGATCGGCGCGGTGCACGACTTGTGGGATCCGGCCCACACCGGACTGACCGATGAAGTCGTGGAGATGTCGATGCAACGTACGGCCGACATGCTTGCTGCGGCCAGTGACATGGACGTGGTGCAGAATGAATCACAACTCGATGTGCGAATCACAAACTGGTCCGGCCACAAGTTGCCCACAGGCATACCCGAGGGTCGGCGGATGTGGCTCAATGTGCAGTTCCTTGATGCTGGCGGGGCAGTGGCACAAGAGTATGGCTCCTACAACTGGACGACCGCTGACCTTGATGAGTCTGGCACGCAGGTTTGGGAAGCACGCCTCGGTGTGTCCGATGAAGTGGCCGCTATTGCGGGCATTGATGCGGGCGAATCCTTCCACTTGGTGTTGTGCGATGAAATCCTCAAGGACAATCGGATTCCCCCGATGGGATTCACCAATGCGGCCTTTGAGGCCATCCACGCAGCGCCAGTTGGCACGATTTATGTCGACGGTCAGCATTGGTCTGATACATCATTTGAAATTCCCTCAGGGGTCTCTCAGGTGGTTGTGACGCTGTACTTCCAAACGACGACCCGCGACATGATGGAGTTTCTTCGAGATGCCAACACCACCGACGATAAGGGGCAAGTGGCGTGGGATGCCTATGTGGCTCGTGGCATGTCGCCACCGGTGATCATGGATACAACGACACTCGACCTTGAACCAGTCGCGGGTATTCCAGGCGATCTCAATGGTGATGGCATCGTAGGTATTGATGATCTGCTTGCGTTGCTCTCTCAGTGGGGGCCATGCGGTGGATGCTCGGGTGATATCGATGGCAGTGGCGACGTGGGTGTTGATGACCTATTGGCTCTGCTGGCGAATTATGGTTGACTCCTGCAGCCGATCAGCGGTGTTCGAACGTACAATGCTCAGTTGATGGATACCTCAACGACGACACGCCACCTGCTGGGCCTTCGCGGGATGTCTTCGGCCAGACTCATCGGACTGTTGGAAGCCGCTGAGTCATGCATGCCCGTCGTCGAGGGCCAATCACCCCCACGCGACGATTTGCATGGGCGAATTGTGGCAAACCTGTTTCTTGAAAATTCCACGCGAACCCGGGTGTCATTCACGGTTGCGGCGCATCGGTTAGGCGCGACTACTGTCGATTTACTTGGGAGCAGCAGTAGCGCAAGCAAGGGCGAGACGCTCGTCGACACCGCTCGCAATGTTGCAGCAATGGGTGTGTCGGCCATTGTGGTGCGGTGTGCTGCCAGCGGCGGAGCTCATTTGGTTGCCCGCCACGTCGACGTGCCTGTTATCAATGCAGGTGATGGACGGTGTGAGCATCCCACCCAAGGCCTCCTTGACACACTGGCCTTGACACGATCGCTTGGCACAACGGATCTTCACGATCGAACCATTGGAATCGTGGGCGATATCGCTCACAGTCGCGTGGCTCGATCTGCGGCCTACGCCCTAACGACGTTGGGCGCCGACGTCGTGTTTATTGGTCCGCCGTCCATGGTTTCTGGATCACTGGCGGATTTACTCGAAGGCAGTGATGACAAGAGGGGTGGCGTACATGTCGCCCATGATTTTGACGCAGCATTGCCCCACCTTGATGCAGTCATGATGCTTCGCGTCCAATTTGAGCGAGGCGCGAGCATTACCAGCGATTATGCAACACACTTTGGACTGACCACACAGCGGGCATCGCGTCTCCCTGATCATGCGGTGATCCTGCACCCAGGGCCAATCAACCGTGGGTTGGAAATGGCTCCGGAGGTTGCAGACGGGCCAAGAAGTTTGGTAATGGATCAGGTGGCGTGCGGCGTCGCCATGCGGATGGCAGTTCTGTTGGAACAACTTTCACACTGAGGAGGTAGGGATGCCCCGCGATATTCCCGTCGGCAATGGCGACATGCTTGTGACGTTTGATCACAAGTACCGCATTCGTGATCTGTACTGGCCTCACGTGGGGATGCCTAATCACACGGGCGGGCATGTGCAACACTTTGGCGTATGGGCCGACGGCGTGTTTGCTTGGATCGAAGACGATTCATGGGAGCGTTCGCTCCGCTATAAGCCAGACACCATGGTGACGGAGGTCTTACTCCGAAACAAAAAACTTGGAATAGAGGTTCACTGTGAGGATGCGGTGGATTACAACAACCCGGTCTATCTGAGATCGCTTCGTGTTCGGGATCTTAAGGGTCGGCAGCGGGAAGTGCGTGTGTTCTTTCACCATGACATTTCCATTGGGGGCTTTCGGGTCGGGGACACGGTGAATTACGACCCAAAGACAATGGGCTTGGTGCACTACAAGGATGGCACGTACTTCCTAGTCAATGGATGCGACAGCCGCAAGTGCGGACTTGATCACTTTGCTACGGGCACCAAGCGGCTCGGCCAGGCCGAAGGGACGTGGCGGGACGCCGAGGACGGGCAGCTTGTCCGAAGCGCTATTTCGCAGGGCTCGGTGGATTCAACTATCGGATTTGACTTGAAGATCGCAGCGGGCGGCGAGGAACATCTTGTGTATTGGATCGCCGCAGCGCATTCCTACAAAGAGGCTCGCTCACTCAACGCCAAGGTGCTCGATCGAACGGCCGTTCGCATGATTCGCCGGACCGAAGCGTATTGGCGACTGTGGGCGTGCAAGGAGCCGATGGACTTTAGTCCGTTGCCAGAACCTCTGCGAGACCACTATGTGCGGAGCGAGTTGATTCTTCGCACACAGATTGATCACGATGGCGCGATCATTGCGGCCAATGACACTGACATCACGCACTTTGCCGGCGACACGTACTCCTACATGTGGCCCCGAGACGGCGCGTTGTGTTCACAGGCGTTGATTCTTGCGGGGCACAGTGAGTTGTCACGGCGATTCTTCCGATTCTGTCAGCGAGTGATCGAACCGGACGGATACTTCCTGCACAAGTACAACCCAACTGGAACACTGGCAAGTAGTTGGCACCCGTGGCTTAAGGACGGAAAGCCAAGCCTTCCGATTCAGCAAGATGAAACAGCGTTGGTCGTATGGGCGCTTCGGAGACACTTTGAGGTGTTCCGCGACGTCGAGTTCATTCGTGAAATGCACCGCGACCTTGTCACCATGCCTGCCGAATGGATCATATCTTTCTGTGATCACAATGGGTTGCCTGAGGCGTCGTGGGACCTCTGGGAGGAACGACATGGCGTGCATCTTTTTACGGTTTGCACGTGTATTGGAGCGATCGAGGCCGCTCGTGACTTTGCTGAGGACTTTGGCGCCGCCGATGAGAGTGCGCGATACAAGGCTGCCGCCGACCGAATGCGTGCTGCGATGATCGAGCACATGTGGTCGGACTCATCGGGGCACTTTGCTCGCATGGTCACTTTGCAGGACGACGGATCGTATGTGCACGACATGACGCTCGATGCCAGTGCGTGGGGTCTATTTGCGTTCGACGCGATGCCAGTGGATGACGAGCGGGTCGTGTCGCACATGGAAGCGGTGCGTGGTCGATTGACGGTCGACACTCCAATTGGTGGTATTGCGAGATATGAAAACGATTATTACCACCAGGTGGAAGCGAGCAATATTAAGAAGGTTCCAGGCAACCCATGGGCGATCTGCACCCTGTGGATGACGCAGTACAAGATTGCCAGCGCCAAGTCTGTGGAGGACTTAAAATTAGCTATTGCTGATCTGGAGTGGACACGGTTGCGTTCGTTGGACTCAGGCGTGTTGGCTGAGCAGTTCGATCCCTACACCGGGGCACCGATCAGCGTGAGCCCATTGACGTGGTCACACGCCACGGTGATGACGACCATCGTGCAGTATCTGCTCAAGTATGCCCAACTCACTGGTCGTCCGGCCGGGACAGTGGCCGAACTTACACGCACAGCCCGGCATTGAGTCAGTTTGTCGGGGCGTTTGCGTGCTCGACTTGCCTTGCTAGTCATCGATGCCCTAGTTGGAGGTGACGTAGGCGTGTAGGCAGAGTTATGGGAGCCCGGCTTCAAAAAATGGGTTTTGGGGGTTTTTTGGGGGGTAGGACTAAGTTGGGTGGCCAGTGGGTCGATGCCGGTGCTATGGCTGCTCCTCGAATCGACCTCGCGCCGCTTGGCACGTCCTCCACTGCATATGCAGAGGCTCAGATGTCCCGAATACGCCGTGCGGGCTCGATCGGGCGGGCGGCCGCCATCGGTTGGTACGTCGCGATTGCAATGGCCGCTATTGGCGACGCTATGTCGTCAGGGCACCTGACGGCTGTGGTAGCGCTGTCCTTTGTGGGGCTGTCTGTAGCTTCGTTGTTGTGGGCCGGTGGCTATTCGCTCGATCGTGTGATGTGCCGATGCTTGCTGATGGGCGGCATCGGCCTTCTGGTAGGAGTTGCTGGGTGCTTGGCTACGCCATGGCAGTCAGCAATTGCAGGCGAGTGCCTGTGCTTCGCGGCAATGGCCATGCTGTTTGCTGTGTTGATGACGTTTCCTCCAGCCTTGGCCGCAGCCTGCCAATACGCTGAGTGAAGCGTTCTCCCTATAACACAATTAGATGCATGTCTGTTTCAGCTTGCACATCATCCATGGCGGGATGTTGTATTTCGCGGACCATTTCATCCAGTTCGCTGTTTGCCATTGCGTCGTGTGTTCGCTCAGGACAGTAAGCGGTGGGATCCTCGCCGCGCAATCGTGCGAGCAGATCAATGGCAATTTGGGCCTCGCTTTTGCACCAGTGGGCGGGGGCCACAGCCTGCTGGAACGATTGCAAGCGTCGCTGCGCACTTTCAAATGTGCCCGACTTTTCCATCCATGTGGAGGCTGGCAAAACAACATCTGCTCGAGGTGTCATCGCGTTTGGAAGCGTTTCAAACATGACGATATATCGTCCGCCATCAATGGCTTCGGAGAGCTTTGGCGTTATCCACGCGCTAGGGTAATTGCCAGTTAGCAAGACACCCCCGATCGACGCATCATCCCGAAGGGTGGCTTCAAAGCCCGAGGCATCAAGTACCGGCCCGCCAAGTGATTCCAGCACGCGCCGGACGCCACGCGCATTGGGCGCCTTCTCCGCCCTGATGACGAACCCATCGGCCATGGTTTGGTCATCACCGTCATATGGGACTGGCCCAATGCCAAGCACGGCATGTGGGTCGATCGCACGCACTAACTGTCCGATATGCCAGGCATCCTCACACGACACCATTGGACTGATGAGCGCAGCGATATGCCCCGCGTCTTGCAGCCCATCGAGCGCTGCAGCTTGGGCAACATTCCAAGCCTCGTCTACAGCATCATCTTCATATGGGTCTTGGCCAGAAATGGTCGGCACCAATATGCGATCATCAGAGTTGATGAATGTCCACCCATATCGGAGTTCATCGGTAATCCACCAGCGGTTGATGTCCATGTGCTCGCGCGGCTTGATCCGATAGACCTCGCCGGCATTGTGCTCGACGAAGATGTTGTCCCCCGATGCGGTCAGCCCGTCAATCGAGGGAGTTGATTTGAGAAACCACACCCGTTGTGTAAACAAGAAGTCTTTGTCCAGCATTGCTCCTACCGGACAGAGGTCAACCACATTGCCACTCATTGGATTGTCCAACGCGCGGCCGGGGAAGACGTCGATGGACTCTGTGGCGCCTCGACCGTCGATCATCAGTTCATCTGTACCAGTGACTTCCTGCGTGAATCGAACGCACCGTGTGCACATGATGCATCGGTCGCTATACAACAGTACGTGCGGTCCGATGTCCTTCTTGGGATGCTTGATCTTGTCCTCTTCGAAACGGCTGGAGGCGTTGCCATACTTGTAGGCATAGTCCTGTAAGCCGCACTCGCCAGCTTGATCGCAGACCGCACAATCAACAGGGTGATTGATTAGCAGCAGTTCCATGACGGAGTGCTGGCTCTTGATAGCCTTCTTGCTGACAGTCGTAATGATCTCCCCATCACCAGCGGGTGTTTGGCAAGCAGGAAGCAACTTTGGGATCGTCTCGATCTTCCCCTCATTACGAGGGTTGGGTGCAGCGACCTCTGCCAGGCAGATGCGGCAATTCGCCACGACCGAAAGCCCGGGATGCCAGCAGTAGTGTGGAATCTCAATGCCGTTGGCTTTGGCAACTTCAAGAATGGACGCGCCATCTTCGAATTCACACACGACGTCGTTGATTGTGCAGGTGGGCATAGTCAGTGGTGTTCCGTGCCGGCCATGAATGCCGGGGGAGTATGGTAGCGGAGCCATGCTCTCAGTAGTCCTTGCCCAGTTTGTGAGATTACTGAGCGGGCTGTGTCGAAACAGATAGCACGATGGCACCATCCTCGAGTGTGATGTTCTCAATGACCACGATGCGGTCATCAGCCAGCGGCACACCCGCCACAGGGGACTGATTCAGCAGCAGGGCGAGCATTGGTTCTGAATCAACGTGATCGCCCAGAAACTCATTGAAATACGGCTGGAGGTGACTGCCCGCAAGTGTCAAGGGAAAACGACCAAGCCCGCTGCGGGTCTCTACGATCAGTGCTCCTGAGTCAAAAGCTGGCACCATCGAGAGTGTTCCAAACCATCCGCCCAACTCAGCTAGCGGAATCGCCAGCGTGACATCGCCAGAGGCCATTCGTACCTGTGGAATGCCGATTCCCTCGGGCCAATCGATACCGCGACCTGACATCCAGCGAACAAGGCGAGTTGAAAGCCATGCGTTGATTGCGCGTTCTGGAATCCGCAGCCGCCATGTGGAGTCATCCGGGCGGATCTTCTGAAACTCTTCAACCAATCGATACTCAGCAGTTTCTCCAAGTTGCTTGGACTGTGGATCATCGAAGGCGGCTGGTCGGTACCACGGTGGTGGCTGTGATGCCAACCAATACCCCGCTATGCCTATCGCCAGTGCGAGAAGCAGAACGCTCAGAACGGCAATGATGCTGCGGCGAGAGAAAGACACGCAGGGATAGTACGATGCTGCGGAGCATACGCCTGATGTCAGATATCAACCCCAAATTTGACGCGATCCGTCTACGTGACGGACGTCCCGAAGGGGCTTCATCGCCAGATGTCGACACGCTCGACCATGGGGGGCAATTGGAGTCCTACGAGGAATCCACAGGATATCCCGAGGCATCACATAAGCTCGACCGGCCTCCAGCACCTGGTGAGTCGCTGAGCCCAGCCATTGTCACCTGCACAGACTATGGCCCTGACGGCATCGAGAGAACGTCGATCACCGATGTCCGTGAGTTCTTTGCAATGCCCCGACCCAAGTGTGGCGTCGTTCGCTGGCTCAATATCGTGGGCGATCCGCCACACTTCCTGCTTAATGCCATCGGGGAGCGATACCACCTGCACCCCTTGGCCGTTGAGGACTTGATTCACATCCCACAGCGGCCCAAGGTAGATGAGTACGCCGAGTTCTCTGAGTACCCATATCTCTTCGTGACGGCTCGTGCTGTGGATGTCGAACATGGACAACTTCGCAGCCAACAGGTGAGCATGTTTGTCGGCAAGGGACAGGTCATTTCATTCCATCAGTTTGATCCAGACCTGTGGCAATCCATTGAAACGCGGCTAGAAGATGCTGGCAGTCGCCTGCGTCAGAGTGGGACGGACTTTCTCTTCTACTGTTTGCTGGACCGCATCGTGGATGAGATTTTCCCCGCCTTGCAGAATATCGGAGAACAGTTGGATCTACTGGATCGCCTCATGACGACCAACCAAGGTGAACAAGTAGCTGACGAAGTGCATGAAATCAAACGATCGCTCCTGGTGATGCGTCGAGAAGTCTGGCCGATGCGAGATCTTCTTAATACGATTTGCACCGCGCATCTTCCGATGATCTCAACGGAAACGAATATGTATCTGCGTGATGTGCACGATCACTGTCGACACTTGGCGGATACTATTGAGATCTACCGCGAAGCGACCGCAGGCATACTCGCGGTGTATCAACAGGAACTCAATCAGCGCATGAACGAAGTGATGAAGGTGCTGACCATCATCGCAACCATCTTTATTCCACTGTCGTTCCTGACGGGCCTATTCGGCATGAACTTCAACAAATCGCTCCCCGGCCAGGAAAGCCCCAATGCCTTTATGTGGTTCGCCCTCGCCTGTGCCATCGTGACGATCACGATGTTGGGCGTCTTCCGCTGGCGGCGATGGCTCTGAATACAATTGATTCCCCGGGGATATGTCTCTCTGTGACAATGGCTTACGGCCTCTTTAGAAGAGATTCGCCGATACTCAATTGTGCCCGGGCTTTGGGTACCAAACCAGTCCGACTGTCCGAAACTGAAGCGTTTCCTCGCCTACAACATTGGTGAGGACAGCAGCTCGCCCGCTAAGCGTTCCCATGCACCGCGCCAAGCGTCGTCACTTTGACATCGTGTGGTCACTGGGGTGAATGCGGCTGACTTGCATCATCGGCGTCGCATGTAGTGGAAGTGCGTATCACTACTGGCGATCAATCGTGCCAAGGCGGGCCAAGGCAATGCCGGCAAGAACCAATACTCCTGGAATGATGTCTATGGCTCGAAGTGGTTCGTCCAGGAACAGGTCGCCCCAGATAGCGGTACTGATTGGCTGCAGGAGAAGCGCCACGGCGACGAATGCCGCTGGAATGCGACCGACAGCCCAGATGATGAGTCCTTGTCCTGCTACCTGCGGTCCTACCGCCAATAACACAAGCCAGATCCAACCCTTTGATGTGGCGGGCAGCCATGTATCTCCCATCACCGTTGCAGCGATACCCAGTACAACGGCCGAAACGAGCACCACTACAAACATGATTTCAAAGGTTCGCCGCTGTTCACACACTACTTTGGCGGACAGCAAGTACGACGCATAGAACACGGCCGTCAGGAGTGCCAGCGAGTTGCCAAGCGAAGGGTTCGGCGCGGTGCTAAGCGTCTGCGTGTCTAGCATCAACATGACAACGCCAGTCATTGCCAGAATCGCACCAAGCCACCATCGCCAGTCAATGTATTCCTTGAGAAGTAACCACCCACCAAGTCCAACGAAGACTACCGATACATTGGCCAGCAGCGTTGACATGCTCGCGGTTGTGAAGTTGAAAGCGGCATGCCACGTCAGTAGATCGAGCGCAAAGGCTAGTCCTGGAATCAACAGCCAGACTGCGCTGCGTTGTACTGACACGCGGGCACCGGGCCGAGTCGCATACATGAGCAATGCAAAGATCGGAACCGATATGCCTGTACGCCACGTCGCCACGGCCATGGTGCCAACACCATCGCGCATCGCCAACTTGGAGAGGATCGCCGCAAACCCAATGATCAGGGCGCCAAGGACGATTGCTCCAAGGGGCAGCCATCGGTCGAGGCGTGGAGATTGCGTTGTCACCCTCCGCTCGCATCGGCGGTGGGCTCAAGGCCGATGCTACGAATGTACGCATCCATCTGTGGTTCGCGGCCAAGGTAGTCGCGGATCAGTGCGCCAGCGTCTTGCGTACCACCCCGTGACAACACTTTCTCCCGGTAGTACTGCCCCGCTTCGGGCGAAAGCATGCCGAGTGATTTAAATCGCTGCGCCATGTCTTCTGCAAAGACGCGCGACCAGAGATAGCCGTAGTAGCCACCCTGGTATCCAGTGAGGTGTCCAAAGGCGCACTGAAAACATGTGTTCTCGATTGGATCAAAGAGCGTGCACTGTTCAGTGAGGTCCATGGCGATGGCATCGGTATCGACTTCCCCATCGACACTGGTGTGATAGGCCTGATCAACTGAGCCGAGCCACACCTGCCCCTGATCAAGCATGCCGCTGCACAAGGTCTTGGCAGCAACCATGCGTTCCAAGAGATCCGTCGGAAGCGGCTCGCCGGTTTCATGGTGTCCACTGAGCAGGGGAAGCGTTTCTGGACTCCACACCCACGCCTCAAACATCTGGCTGGGGGCTTCAACGAAGTCTCGCTGCACACTTGTACCTGAGAAGCGTGTCGTTTCAGTCTCCGTCAGCAACGTATGCAGGCAGTGCCCGAACTCATGAAAGAAAGTCTCTGTCTGATCATGCGAGAGCAAACTGGGGCGCCCATCCTGTGGCTTTGGAAAATTACACACCAGACCCGCAACGGGTCGCTGTAGCGTGCCGTCAGACCACTTCTTGCGAGGCACCAATGGCCACTGCGCGGCATGGCCATACTTGCCCGTGCGGGGATACATGTCCATGAAGAACTCGCCAAGCACATTGCCACTCTCAAGATCAACTACTTCGAAGTACTCGACATCCTCGTGCCACAACGGCGCATCGTCGGGCACGGCAACTGGGCGATATTCCAAGCCATAGAGTTGCTGGGTGATCTCAAAGAGACCGTCCCGGACGGTTTCAAATGGGAAGTACTCGCGGATCGCGTTGGAGTCGACCTGGAAGTCACGTTCGCGGACCCGCTCCATCCAGTAGCCGAAGTCCCAAGGGTGAATTTTTGCATTTGGGTCGCCTGTGGCATCTCGCTTGGCCTGTTCAAGCAGTTGAAGGTCCTGCTGGGCCTTCTTGGCCAGCAGCGGCCGCAACTTCGCATAGAAGTCCTCGACTGCTTGGGCGTTCCCGCTCATGCGGATTTCGTTCTCGAAGTCGCTGGCGTGGTCAAAGCCCAGTAGTTGTGCTTGGTTGGCGCGAAGTTTAATCAGTTCATCAAGTACCTCGCGATTCACGCTGGCGCGGTTCCGCCTTGACAACCACATCTTCTGCCGGGTTTCAGCACTCGGGCAGTGGTCGAGTAACGGAAGAGATGTCGGGTAGTCCATTCCCAACTTGTACATGTCGCCAACTTTGTCCAGCCCAGCGAGGTAGTCGCGGGGCATTCCATCGAGTTCCTCCTCGCTGAGCAACAGGGATGATCCATCGTCGAGGATGTTCTGGTCGAATTCAATAGAGAGCTCATTCATCCGCTTCTCGATGCGGGTCAGTTCTGCGCGGTCTTTGGGCGTGAGGTCCATTCCGGCGCGGCGATAATCACGCAGGATGAACTCAAGCAAGCGGGCTTGTTCGCCTTCGAGTTGTGGATTCGTGGCGGCGTAGGACTTGACCGCGGCGAAGAGTTCGTCGTTCTTGCCGACATCGACGTACCAGTCTTGCCATCGTTGTTCCGTGCCCCTCGCGGCGTCTCGCATCTGCGCATCGGGGTGGACGTAGCCCATCCACGTCAACAGGTTGCCGTCACGATCGAAATGCGCGTTCATGTCGTCCAGTGCGCCCACCGTATTGGCAAATGTACGTTGTCCGTTTGGAACCGAGACAATAGTCGCGATACGATTGTCAGCATCCCGCATGGCTTGTTCGAAGCGGTCGGTGAGTTCTTGGGGTGTTTGGGGAACACTCGGGGCGAGGCCCGCGTGGGCGGATGATGCCACAAGAGCGGTCAGACAAACGAGCACGGGAATCTTCATTGGGACCTCCAACCCCGCGGGTATGTGGGACGCGGGCCTTGAAGGGTAGCGGGGGGCGCCAGATAAGATCGCTAAGAGGTGACTCCGGGTTGCTGATGGTCAATGCATGGTCAACCCTGTGGCCACGGTGCTCAGTTCGGTGCAGGCTCGGCGGTTGCGGTTGTGGTGGGTCGTTCGACGAAGGTGACGTCCATGACGAGGGTTTCGCCTGGAGCCAAGTCACTCAATGGCATAAAGCCAGCGCCAAGCGCGGGGGGAACAATCAATTTGCGGGTGCTGCCGGGTGTCATTCCCAGGAGGCCTTCACGCAGACCGGGCATGAGCGACTTGTCGATGGTGACGAGCACCGGCGACCCGCCGGTTGTTTGCCAGGGGGTACCGTCGAACTTCCAGATGTCGCACATCATGAGGATGTCATCACCACTGGCGGCCACTTGGCCATCGCCGGTGGTGAGGTCATACCAGCGAAGGCCATTGGAATGCCCTTGCGCCGCGGTTGTTCCCAGGGGTACTCCGGGATAGGTGTCGGGATTGTTTTTCTTGGCGATGTCGATCAGTTCGATGTCCATGATCAAGTCGGGAAGGCCGCTGGAATCCGCCGGTGCTGGCCAGGTAGATGCATCGCGATCCTCGGCGCTGATCCACACCTTTCGCACATCACCCGAACGCATGTCCGCGACCGCATCAGCCCACCCTGGGAACGCGCCGGCGTCACCAGTTGGTAGCACCAGTTCATCCCACTCATCGGCTTGGCCAAACCACTGTGTTCCGTTGGACGTCCAGGCTCGCATCTTGAAGGTGGCCGTCGCGTCCGTGATTGGCAACTGTGCGCCCTGACCATGGGCAAGATCCCATGCGAGCATTCCCGGAGCGAGTTCATGCCCATCTCCACTGGCGGCGGTTCCCGGCAGCGTGGATGCAGTCACGGTTGGTTTTGTTGGTTTTTTTGGTGCTGGCGGAGTGGTGGTCTTGGTCGCCTGGGCCGCAGGTTTAGGGGCGGGGGTGGATTCGTTGCAGGCAGTCAGGATCACAGGAATGGTCAGTGCAAGGCAGGCGATGGGTCGCATGGGGTCTCTCCAAGTCGGGTAGACAACAAGGGTAGCACGCAGTCGTGGCATAGCGAGGTTGCCCACTGGCTATGCACCGTGGCCACCTGTGGGGTCAGCGGCTCGCCGTTGATCGTCGGTGGCGTGAGATCAAGAACTGCCCAAGTGGGTCGGACCCCATGTGAAAGGCGGGCCCCCTCGAAAGGGGGCCCGCCTGTCGATACACCGGGTTCGTGTGATCAGCCCGCGACTTCAGCGGCCATCTTCTCGGCCTTGGCTTTCGCGTCATCGAGCGTGCCGACGTACATGAAGGCGCTCTCGGGCAGGTCATCGCCTTCGCCAGCAACAAGACGTTCGAACGAGTCGATCGTGTCTGCCAGCGGGGTGGTGATTCCCGGGAAGCCTGTGAACTGCTCGGCGACGTAGCACGGCTGACTGAGGAAGCGCTCGATGCGGCGGGCACGGCCCACGGCGAGTCTGTCGTCCTCCGAGAGTTCATCCACGCCGAGAATGGCGATGATGTCTTGCAAACTGCGGTACCGCTGCAGAATCTGCTGTACATCACGGGCGACGCGGTAGTGGTGCTCGCCAAGTACCTGTGGGTCAAGAATTCGTGATGAGGAGTTCAGCGGATCAACGGCGGGGTAGATGCCCTTTTCGGCAATGCTCCGCTCGAGCACCACGAAGGCGTCCAAGTGGGTAAAGGCTGTTGCGGGCGCCGGGTCGGTCAAGTCATCGGCCGGGACGTAAATGGCCTGCACCGATGTGATGGCACCGCGATTTGTTGATGTAATGCGTTCCTGCAACTCGCCCATTTCGGTCGAAAGGGTGGGTTGGTAGCCCACGGCCGATGGCATCCGGCCCAGCAGGGCGGACACTTCCGAACCAGCCTGCGTGAAGCGGAAGATGTTGTCGACGAAGATGAGCGTTTCCTTGCCGGAGTTGTCGCGAAATTCCTCGGCCATAGCCAGGCCCGATAGGGCGACACGAAGGCGGGCGCCTGGGGGTTCGTTCATCTGGCCAAAGACCATCGCGACCTTGTCGATGACGTGGGCTGTGTTGCCCTCGGCGTCTGTGTACTCGGCTTCTTGCATTTCGCGCCACAGGTCGTTGCCTTCGCGGGTGCGTTCGCCAACACCGCAGAAGACGCTGTAGCCACCAAAGCCACGGGCGACACGGGCAATCATTTCCTGAATGATGACGGTCTTACCGACACCAGCACCACCGAACAAACCAATCTTGCCACCACGGACGAACGGGCACAGGAGGTCTACGACCTTGATGCCCGTTTCGAGAATTTCAGTCTTTGGGTTGAGGTCTTCAAGCTTTGGTGGTGAGTGGTGAATTGGACGGGTCTTGTTAGTCTTGACTTCACCAAGTTGGTCGATGGGCTCACCGAGCAAGTTGAACACGCGGCCGAGGACTTCTTCGCCAACGGGTACTGACAACGCCGCACCGGTGTCGGAGCACGGGTGACCACGACGAAGACCGTCGGTACTTCCGAGCGCCACGCAGCGGACTTGACCACCACCTAGGTGTTTGCTGACTTCGCCGTATAGGGTCATGGTCTGACCATCCACTTCGAGGTCAGACGTGACCGCGTTGTAGATGTCCGGGAGCGCATCCTCGGGGAATTGCGCGTCGAATGTTGATCCGATGACTTGGATGACGGTGCCGGTACTGCCCATGTCTTGTCCTGCCGTGCTGTAGTTGGAAGTTCGTAGAGTGCGTAGGCCGGAACCTCGCGTGCTTTGGGCCAATCGAGCCGGGCAGGATAGTGGTTTTCGACGCTTATTGCCACCGCTGGGGGTCGCAGATCTGTACCATGGCATTCCACGAGACCGCCCATGCAATTCCATCTCCTCGATGATATTTTGGCCCTCGATGGCAACCAGATCACGGCCCGCAAGCGGGTGAGATCTGGTGAGGCATACCTAGCGGACCACTTTCCGGGTTTCCCAATTCTTCCGGGCGTCTTGATGCTTGAAACCTTGGTTCAGGCCGCTCGCCATCTATGCGAAGCTCAGGGGTACGGGCAACTGGTGGTGGGGGAGGTGCGGGGCATCAAGTATGGAGCGATGGTTCGACCAGGGCAGGCCCTGCGGGTGGAAGTGTCTGTCGATCCAGCAGATTCAGAGGGTCGGTTTGCCTGCCGTGGCACCGGAATCGTCGAGGGCGGCACAAGTGATGGCGACACAGCAATCTCCGGGCGGTTTACCATGCGACCAATACACGTATTGTCAGCAACAAATGCTGCAACACAGGAGCCAGAGACGACATGCTCATGACACAGGAAGACATCTTTGGCAAGGTTGCTGAGGTGCTTGAAGAGGCTTTGGGATGTGACGATGATGAGATCACACCAACTGCAAGTCTGACAGCGGATCTCGAAGCGGAGTCGATCGACTTCCTCGATATCGTATTCCGTCTTGAGAAGGCCTTTGGAACACCCGAGGCCCCCTTTAAGATCGAGACTGGGGAACTCTTTCCCGAAAACTTCATGGACAACGCCGACTGGGTTCAGGATGGCAAGTTCACTGATGCGGGCATGGCCATGCTTTGTGAGCGGATGCCTCATGTAGATTTTAAGTCATTCGAGAGCGACCGCGAAGTTGTCAAAGTTGGCGATTTGATCACGGTGCAGTCGTTGGCGGACTTTGTGACTCGGAAGTTGGAGGGGTCTGGGGGCTAAGCCTCTGGAGTACCCAAGCATGCGGTGGATGTGGATAGATCGGATCATTACGCATGATCCAGGCGAACGGCTTGTCGCAGTCAAGACAATCAGTTTGTCGGAGGATTATCTGCACGATCACCTGCCAGCTAGCGGTGACCAACCGGCAATACCGTTGATGCCAGCATCGCTCATCATTGAAGGGATGGCGCAGACCGCGGGCATTCTTGTTGGCGCCGTCAATGAGTTTCGCGAGAAGGTCATTCTGGCCAAAATTTCCAAGGCGACGGTGTCGGCTGATGTACTGCCGGGGATGACGCTTCGCTACACCGCGACCATCGATCGAATTGACACTGGGGGCGCCGTAACTCACGGAATTGTGGAGGGTCGAACCAACGGTCCGGGCACCGATGGCGATATCTGGCACTCCTTAGGGGTCATCAACCTGATGTTCAGCCATATTGATCAAAACATGGCCGGCATGGAATTCCCCGAAGAGAACTTCGTCTTTGGCGACAACTTCAAAGCCGTTTGGGGCGCCTCAGGCCTAGTCTGCTGATCCCCCCACTCTTTGGGTGGCTAGGAGGCGTGTTTGTCGGTTTGTTTCATGGCGATCCAGCCGCCGAGGCAACCGCCGATGACGCCGCCGATGACTAGGGCTGTGGGGGGGACGCCCATGATGCGGCTGACGATGAATCCGACGATGGCTGAGGCGATGGCCGCGATGAGAATCAAGCGAAGTGATCGATTCATGTCTGCGTAGTCCCGCTCTCACGGAGGTGGGCTAGCACGTTACTTGGAACGATGTTGGTGAGTTTGTCGACATCCCCCCCAAGTTCGACAATCTGACGGATCAAACTCGATGAGGTGAAGCCAAATCGTTCGTCCGTAATCACAAAGGCTGTCTCGATGTTCGCGACCTGCCTGTTGGCAATGGCCAACTGGCACTCACTGGCCAGATCCGTGACGTTGCGTATGCCTCGTAGCAATGCAGCAGCGTTAATGGATCGAGCGTAGTCAACAGTCAGCCCGCTGTAACAGGCCACATCGACTGGCGCTCCCTCAGGTTGGTCCGTCACCAACCCGTCAACAGCTTCCCGGAGAAAGGTCAGCCGCTCCAGCGCCGGAAGCATGGGTTTCTTGTCAGGGTTCTCACCGATGCCCACCACGATCCGGTCGAAAAGCCTTCTCGCCCGACCAATGACATCGAGATGCCCCAGTGTTGGGGGATCGAATGAACCGGCATAAAGGGCGAGGTGTTCAGGCATCGAACGTGGATTGTACGGAGCCACGCCATACTCGCGTCGCCGAGGGGAGAGGTGTGGTCACCAGTGACGCAACTGTAGCCTTATCAGTGGCCTAGGCCACCCGCAACCCATACAGACCAACCTTACCCGCAGCGGAATTCCAACTTCCTGTGACCCAAACTGGTTAGCGGCACCCCTGAATGGAACAGTGGTTTGGTCGCGGTATCTCGTCCCCCAACGATGTATGCGGCACGACCCCCGCTCCTCAGCAGTCTGCCTCCCTGCTCGGAGCCTTGTGCTTGGCCACGCTCAACAGCGAGGCCGGGCCATTCCCTCTCCTCGTGTTGCGAGCCTATAGAGCTCATGACGCATGCACCGGCAACCTCGTGGTTGCCGGTGTTTTATTTTGGACTTTGTGGATCTACCACCGGGTTGGATTGAGCAGTAAGTCATCGCGACCAGGAACAATGACGTCTGCGATCTCGATGACGTCCTTGAAAGATTCCTGAGCCCGCTCCCGATCCCAGCACGTTGGCAATACCTGCGCCGCTTCGAGATGCTCCCGTGTGGCTACCGCATCGCCAGCGATCAGCGTCGTTCGCGTCGACTCCGACAACAGCAACCCACAACACCCCGGCGTTACGCCAGCCGATGGGAACAAGTCCACGCCTGGCAATACTTCCTCGGGCGCTGCGCGCATTCGATCGAGCAGCGTCAACATAGCCTCGAGCGGCTCAACGCCCCCATCTTTGGGGTTGCCTCTAGCCATATCCAGATCATCACGCACAGCCTGTTTCGCCGCGTCCAATTCTGTCTCGAACGCCCACCAAGTCGCTTGAGGAAAGGCCGCCAATCCCCGCAGGTGTTCTTCAGTCAGGGATGTGAGAAAAACGCCTTGGACCGACTCGGGAAGTACCGCGGTGCGTTCGCTAAACCGTGCTTTGAGAATCGGTGAGGGCAGCGACGGATCCACCACCACGTGTTGATCGTCCACACTGATCAGACTGGTCGTGGCATGACCGGTCCGAACAGCCGTCGACTCATTCCACAATGAATGCCGAGGAAGTGTGCCAATGGAGATGATGCGGGCTGTGGGTCGCATGGCTACGCACGGTACCACCACCGCCCACCGCTATGCTCATCACATGCGAACCATTCTCAGTGCCATTCTCATCGCCTGTTCAACCGTTCAGGCGCAGCAACCCCAGCAAGGGACCGTCGAATCACTTCCATGGTTTGTGAGGCCCGGCGAAGCAGCGCTTCAACTTCGACTCAACGTGCCGGTGATCAATCAAGTCGTCCTGGTGCCAGATCTCTCCACACTGGTCGATGAGGTGTCCAAATGGTCGCCCAAAGCCCAGTGGCCGGTGCTCATCGATGACGACTACCACGCAGCCATGTTTATTCGAGCGTTCAAACCATTCCGCGTTTTAAAGCGAACAGATTCCGTTCCTGAACCATCAGATACTGCCCAAACGCGTCAACAGATGGTCGCTGCTGTGGCGTCGGCTTGGGAAGTGCCAATGGGTAGTTCAATTCGCCAAGCGGTTTCAACTGCTGGATTGCTGCCCCCACCGGGAATCGTTGTGTCCTCGGCCAGTGATGAAGCGGTTGCTGCAGCAGTGCTACTCGCCGCTGGCCGTGGGCAGGAACTTCTCTGGCTGGACAGTCGTGGCGGCGATCCCAACACCGTGCTTGGAACGCAGCAGACCATGGCGATCGCACGCAGTGTTGAACAGTTGGCTGAGGCGACTGGACTGGGCTGGCGCGAACTTGGCGACGATATTGATGCTGTGACGGTCTGCCGCCGCTTCCCGGCGAGGGCGACCACACAGATGCCTATTGCCAACCCAAGCGAGCAGTCCAAGCCAGTGGCCATCTCCGATGTCATCGGTCGCCTTGGTGATGGCACCCGTTGGGCATTCACAGGTTGGATGTTTGGTACTTCAGCCTTCACCGCCTACCAAGCCAACTGCAGTCTCTTCTTGCCGCGGACCAACTCGTGGATGTGCAACACGTATCCAGACACGGGAAACTGGAAGTTGTGGGGACTTTCCCAAGCGTCCAGTTCGCTACAGGCCGCCGGATACACAGTGACGCTTCTCGAGCACGAGACCATCAACCAACTGCTTGCCGCCGATCGAACCGGACTCCGCAGCGACTTGGTGTGGATGAATACCAAGGGGAATTCCGACTTTTTTCGCATGGCCGCTGGTGCCGATGCAGACCCGGGCGAAGTGCCCATTTTGAATCAACCCGTAGCGATGAACCTCATCCACAGTTGGTCGCTTCGGTCGCCAGATAGCCTTGATTCAGTCGGCGGTCGATGGCTTCAGCGTGGGGTGTACGCGTATGTGGGCAGTTCGCAAGAGCCCCAACTTGGCGGCTTTGTGCCTCCCTCACTGATGGCTCGGCGTATTGCAGGTGGCGTGCCGTGGCTCATCGCGGCGAGATATTGGCCAGAGGCTCAGTCGTCTATGGCGCGGGTATGGCGAATCAACACTGTCGGCGACCCGCTCATGATTGCGCCCCCGCCAAAGGGCACCGCGAGACGTCGGATTCCACCGGACAAACGGGCCTTGCCCGATGGAACAGTGGATGTTCGCGAGCAGGCGGTGGTGCGCCTGAAGGACATTGAAGCAGTCACCGACGATGCCACATTCGCTCGGGCCATCAAGGACGTCGTGCTGATTGGGAAGGATGAGATCGCTACGCAACTTTGGACCGCGGCCATGCAGCGTCAAGTTGCAGGTCCTAAGTCTGCTCATGCAGTGTTTGGCGCTCTTTTTCGTCTTGCCCGTATTACAGAACTGGTGCAAGCCTGGCAACGACTGGCACCCGCGACTTCGCAAGAGGGCGATATGTTGTGGGCGGCGTTGGCGCCTCAACTTGCCGGTGGCAGCGTTACAGATGAACAGGTCGAAGCGCTCCGCCAAACCATTGGCCCAGGGGCGGTGGTTAACCGCATCAAAAAGTTGGCTCCCATTATTGGGCAGCGTTGGGGGACCACCGCGGCTGTGGCAGCCATTGATGCGGCCCGTACACATGCGACGAACTCCCGCCAGAAGCGGGAGCTCGACACAGTCAGCAAGGAGTTTTGAACCTCAGGTCCCTGTGTAGGGGATCCTCAGAGGTGAGTCTGGATCAGTTGCCAATGGCCACTACGGCGTCTGGAGAGGTCAGAACAAACCACCACCAGTCGGTCGAAGCCAAGATGGGCTGGCTGGAGACGGCTGAAGGGGCAGTCCAATTCGGGGTCGCCGCAGCCACTCCCTTGGCCTGCCAACTATGAATGACCAGAGGGGCCTCGGCGTGCCGATCGTGCATGGCCATACCCAGAGCATCGCCAGCGGCGAGACAGACTCGCTCCTGAGCGGGCTCTGAGGCCGATTTTGGCGAAATTTCCGCGGCCGCGGGGGGCGGCGCGACGTTGAGTCCCAGCAGGATGGTTGCAGCAGCAAAGATGGCCATGATTGAGGTCTCCAGAGGCGGTTGGTACACCGCGGTGTTGAAGACGAAGTCGTCGTGATTCAAGGGCTGCTTCAGTCGGCTCGATGGATTTCCGTCTTTTTGCTCCCCCCTTTCGTCGGTTCATGACACCTGCACCGGTTGACGAGTAGGGACGTCCGTGGGATCCTCACCAGATCCCACAGGGCTTGGTCCCTAGAAGGGGGCATGTGTGGGATATTGGTGTGCTGGAGCAGCGGCGAAATGCAGAGGGCAAACGCAATGGCAATGACAGTTCGGTGGATTGCCCTGGTGGTACTGCTGGTGGCCCGTGGGGCGACCGCTGCACCGGTGGATTTTGAAGTTCAGCAGTTTCATATTGTGTGGGCTGCCGACAGCGACCTGTTGCCATCCCTTGAACCAGCCATGAAGGCCGCCTTCCGCCTCAAGCGGACGCCACGTGGATTTACCGCTGCAGTTGCCGAAGCGCCCGCCATGCGAACAGACCTCGCGTCACTGGCTCGACACAACTTGGTTCGCATCGATGACGTGGGTTTGGAGTCGATTGCATCAGCCATCAGCGATCGGATGAAGAAGGCCGGTCTTCTTGGAATTTCCATTGATATCGGTTGGGCGCCAGCGTCACATACTCAGGGTGCCGATCGCGGCGACATTTGGTTTCTCGTCGATGCACCACTTGAAGGCGCATCTACCAATGATCGGATTCCGGACAATCTCGTCACCCTCAAAGAGATGCGGGTGGCCACGACTCCCATTGAACACATCGACCTGGCCTGGCGCGGTGATGTGCCGCATCTTCCCACCGCGACCGCCTTTCTCGATCATGTCGATATTCCAGTCAATGTCCGAGGCGGGCGAGTGTTGGTCGATGCGAATGCGTCGACCACAGTTGGTCGTTTGCGTCGCTTTCAAACTTTGGATTGGTCGCCTGCAGCGATCACAGCGCTCAATGCCGCTGTGCAAGCATCGATGGTTCAACTTGGGGACGATGTCACTACCACAGTGACGACATCACAGACCCCTGCTGCCAACGGTGGTGCCGACTTGAAGTTTACGGCCCATGTGGTGATGACCACGCCGCAGACACCTGCCTCGACATCGCCAGACACTCTGGCCACCGTGACGCCCACGCCGCAGCCACCTGCCTCGACATCGCCAGACACTCTGGCCACCGCGACGCCCACGCCCACACCTACAGTCACCACGCCGTCCGCCCCCCCGGCACCCCCGGCACCCCCCACGCCCCTTCCAGTACCCATCGGCACCGAGATTGATGGTGTTGAAATCACATGGAGCGACCCCGCCGACGACACATGGGGCGCTGCCGCGTTGCTTTTTGATGTGACCCAAGTGCATCTGCGACAAGTAGACGACTCAATTCAAGCAGGCACCGATGAGACCACCGATGCACTGAATGTGACGAATCTAGGCGATATGCAGGGTCTGCGCTGGCGACCATCGGCAACCCGAGCGTTGTTGCAGGCGATGGAGGCCAGACTGCAAGATCTTGGAATGGCGAGATCAAGCCTCTCCTACGAATTCACGACGACGGACGGCCGGCGAGTACTGGAAGTGTCACTGGAAGTACCTCCGCGTGATGCCCGCATGCCTACCAACAGTACGCAGCATGAGATCGATGGCACGCGGGTGTACCCAGTGTGGCCCTTTGAGGTGGGCTACTTCTCTCCGCACCCCGACCTGCCGCCAGTGTCGGTCTTTATGAATCTAGACTTGGCGTTGTCGTCTGATGGTTCGATGTGGAACGAGGCCGCAGAAAACGAAGCGAATTCGATGACCGTTACGCTTGGGCAGCTCAACGAGTCGGGACCAATGTGTTTCAGTCCGCAGGCCATTCGGGCGATCAATACGCAACTTGGCGATGTGTTGATCGACGACGGCCTGCTTGGCGTTCGCGTCGCACCAGCGTCGTCCCAGATCGTGGCTGCTGGCCCACAGGAGGGCGACGATCTTCGAACGGGGACGGGATTGCAACTGGGTGTGGATGTCGGTCGAGTCGCGGAGATCCGTACGCTTGCCGCTGGCGACCGAATCAGCGAGGACGATCGGGTTGACCATGAAAAGCACACGGACATCGCATCGGGTTCACCGCTCCAGGCCCCAAATGGGGACAAACAGAAACACGGTGACTTACTGCGGCAAGAACAACTTGATGACTATCTGTACTTCTTGAGCCGCCATCCGGGCCGTGACGTCGAGGCATCGGTCGCGTCGAGCCAGTTTGTGGGCGGGATTTCCTTGGAATACACGGTGTCTGAAGCCAAGCCTTGGACTGCATGGTTCCAGTACGGCAATACTGGGACCCAAAGTGATGGATACCAGCGATATCGCTTTGGGTATTACACGACGCAGGCAACGGGCAACGACGACATCTTATCGCTGCAGTACGTGACGTCCAATTTCAGCGATACCAACGCCGTGATGGGTAGCTATGAAGCGCCAATCGGTTTAGATGGTCGACTGCGTGCTGGCGTCAATGGATCTTGGAGTCAGTACTTCGCCGATCAGTTCGGCGTGTTTGGTCCTGGGTCCTTCTTTGACAATGCCTTCAATGGGTACTCATGGTCCGGGGCAGGAGAACTCAGATGGAACGCATACCAAGAAGGGGCGTTCTTTGTGGACGTCATCGGCGGCACGCGGTTGCAGCATCTCAGTACGACCAACAACATTTTTGACATTGGTGATCAGGCGAGTTTTCTTGTCCCATACGGCATGCTCCGTGCCGATCGAGCAGGGGAGTGGTCGCAATTTGAGGGGGTGATTGGACTGGAAGGCAATGTTCTTTCGCACAGTACGGATACGCTAGAAATTATCAGCCTTCGTGAAAACCCCGCCAAGCGATGGATTCGATTCAACGGCCAGGTGAGTTTCTCAACCTATCTTGAACCGCTGATTGACTCAGATAGTTGGTCTGATCCAAGCACACCCAAGACATCAACATTGGCTCATGAGCTCTATGGCAAAGTGTCAGGGCAGTACAGTTTTGGTAACCGATTAATGCCTCAGTTCCAAGAGGTCGTCGGTGGCCCCGGTACCAATCGCGGCTACCCGGTCTACATCGTGGCTGGTGACGATGTCCTCAATGTGACTGGTGAATATCGATTCCACCTCCCCCGAACATTTGACCCCAACCCGACACCAAGCAAGTTGCTCGGGGAGCCGTTCCGCATGGCGCCTCAGTATGTCTATGGCCGCCCGGATTGGGATTTGGTGCTTTTGGGCTTCATTGACGCGTCTTGGGTTGGTCAGGCGGACAGCCTTTTTTACGAAAATGGCGAGACATTGGTATCAGCTGGCGTAGGCTTGGATTTGATCCTCAAGACGAACTTCCGCGTCCGATTGGACTGGGGTTGGGCGTTGGAGTCGCTCCAGAACGGCTTGTATGACGCGGGACAAAATCGTTTGTACGTTCAGGCGAGCTTGTACTTCTGATTTGGCAACTGCTGAGGTAGATTGAGATAGTGAGGGTGTACGCAGTTAGTGCGTTATCGGACGATGCTAGATATGACCGTATGTGGCCTTCGGGCAAATTAATGAGAGACCAGATGACGACACAGACCCATCGTAAAACTGCTGTACCTAGCAGAAGCAGAAGTATTCGGACCGCAGTTGCGTTTGCGGCCTCCATTGCGCTTGGGGCCACCGCGCCATCTGCTTTGGCAACACCAGTTGTTGATCAGTGGATTACGCAGGAGGGTGTTATCTCGAACATCGGTTCGGTGACCAATGTCTTTCTTCCAAACACCGCCACCAACCGCCACATCATTCAGTGGCTTTCGATGAATATTGGCTCGGGCGAGACGATGAACTTCCAAGGCCTGAGCGGCTACGCGGTGCTCAATCAAGTCAAGACCGGCATGGGGCGTACCGAAATCCTCGGAACACTCAATGCGTTGCAAGGCAATGTGTTCATCGTGAATCAGGCCGGCGTGACGTTTGGTGCTGGATCGGTTGTCAATGCACGGGGCATCACCGCTGCAGCATCGAGTTTCGCCGAGGCTGGCGGTCTTGATACGCCCATGCGGCAAGCCTTCATGAACAACCAAGCGATTGTGTTCAACCTCGTTGACACTGTGACCGTCGAAGGGGCGGTCGATGGCGGCGCCGCGGCGGCGATGCTTTCGGCCACTGAAGGCCTCTCGCTACTGGGAACACGCGTATCCAATGGTGGTCAGTTGTCTGGACGGACCATTGTGATAGCCATCGGCGATCAAGTCATCATCAACGATTTAGATAACCCTCTGTCGGTAGTGATCGACGGCAAGACATTGGAACAACTCGCATCGACGCCCACCCACTCTGATATCTCGGGTACAGCGGGCGACGCTGGTATTCACAACACAGGCACTATCAATGCGACCGAGGGAGGCTCCGTCTCACTGGCCGCAAGTGATCTGGTTGGTTTGGCGCTGGCGATTCATCACGAAGGCGAAATCGTTGTCGCGGGGGGCACCGCCGATTTGCTTGCTGGAGCTGGCGCTGTCTGGACAGCAGGCAATGACCAAGGCACTGGAAATCTGACTGAAGGGCTCATTGACGTCAGCCATATCGATGGCGCTGGCGCCATTCGCATGGTGGCGTCGGCCATTTTGCACGAAGGCACGGCACGAGCTACAGGGCCAGGTGGCGCCATCACGCTCCATGCAGCGGACAATGTCGTCATGCTCGGAAGTGGTGCACTTGCAGCCGATGGCGGACTGGGTTCTGGGCATGGTGGCACGATCAACGTGATTGCTGACGCGGGAACGGTCTGGGGCGAACAAGGCACAGCCATCTCGACTAAGGGCGGTCTGTTTGGGGGGGACGCCGGAACGATCACAGTGAGCGGCGATTCGCTGAACATTCTGTCAGCCATCAAGATCAATTCCAACGCCGGCAACAATGGCAGCTTGAGTCTGTCTTCGGCTAAGGACGTAACGATCGACGGTAGTGGCGCAGCGCTGGAAGATCTTGATACCAGCGACCTTTCGTCGAGTCTGCTTGGCGAAGGTGAAGCCGGACGAATCGGCGCCGCAGCGGATGAAACACTGTGGTACGTCGATGGCGATTTGGCGGTGTCCTCTGACCAGACGCTCCGCGTGGAACAGTCGTTGATCAATATCACCAGTGCGGATCGGAACTGGGGCTTCCTTGGCGGCGATGCAACTTTCAGTGGCGTGGACATCCGATTGAAACTGGGTGAAGTGGATGGCGAATTTGGCACACTCAAGGCTGACAACCTGACACTCAATGGACATATCAGCTTGGAGAATCACGCGAGCCTTGCCGCCGACGACACTTTGCGATTGATTGGTGGAAATATTCGTGGGCAGAGTGGCGTGCAGCATGATCTGATTGCCAGCGCCGGCCAAGAACTGTACATCAATGGTGACATTGGCCAAGCAGGCTTGGAACTGGGCAACACATCATTGACTGCAGGATCGAGCATGCACATGCTTGGGGCGACGGAGAGTTCTGAAGTTCCAGGTCAGTTCGTTCACATCGATGGCGATCTGATCATCGGTGGGCTGGAGCCGGAACTTGGCGGATCAGTCTCACTTAGTGGGATCGAGAATGTACAGGGAGAAGTGACCGGTGGTGTGTATGTCGGTTCGTCCGTCGGCACTTTCGACGCCTCCTTCGCCGGAGGCCTGCACGTCAATGCAGGTGGTGAGTTTGAGAATTACGCCAATATCACAACCGACGGCGATCTCTACCTGTCAGGGGCGTCCATGACCAATGTGGCTGACCTGACCAGTACCAATGGGGCGATCGAATTGCGGGCCAACGGTACCGATCCAGGACAAGGGGTCTTGTCAACCGATGGAATGCTCAGTGCGGCGACGGACCTCACACTGCGGTCCGAGGCCACTCTGACCAATAGTCAGTCGTTGACAGCCAATGGCACCATCTCACTGGCGTCATTCGAGCACGATGTCATCAACAATGCATCACTGACCGGTGGCACGGGCGTCGTCATTGCCGCGAGTCAAGGCAGCGTGCAAGTCAATGGAGATGTGCACGCCGGACAGACCGGACTTAGTTCAACTGCGGATGTGGTGATCACGTCGGGGGGCAATGTGGACCTTGCCAGCACGCTGACGGCAACAGGCGCAGCCTCGGTGACGGGTGATTCGATTACAACTTCCGGGACGGTGCACGCCCAGGGTGATGTGACGATGGATGCAACAACGACGCACCTGGTGACGGCCACCGGCGCTGTCACAGGCGACACCGTGACGATCAGCAATGGCGACATTACGGTATCTGGCACAGTCGACGGCGTGACCAGCGTGTCGATGTCCACTGATGGCGACGCGACAATTTTGGGCGATGTCCAAGGCGAGGCCGTGACGGTTGATGCCAGCAGCATTGCTGTTGACCAAGGCGGCTCGATCCAAGGCGACGCGGCCGTGATGCTGACTGCTAACGCCGGTGGCACGCAGCAGATTGATGGCGATGTCACAGGCGATACGGTCTCGATGACCAACGGCACGATCAACGTGACTGGCACAGTCGATGGCACGACCAGCGTGTCGATGTCCACTTCTGACGACGCGACGATTTCGGGCGATGTCCAAGGCG
>CAZGFN010000002.1:36850-74363 GCA_964524945.1 uncultured Isosphaeraceae bacterium | reverse complement strand
TCCCGCAGTGGAGGCAGATGTATTTCTGCGCCGTTGATACGAAAGTACAGATCCTCCCGAAACCCATCGTCATCGATCATCGTGCGAAGATCACGATTGGTCGCACTGACAAATCGCACATCCACGTGTTGGGCCGCGTTGGTCCCAAGTCGGACGACCTCGCCGCTTTCAAGCACGCGGAGCAAGTTGGACTGCATCGGAAGGGGCATGTCGCCAATCTCGTCGAGAAAGAGTGTGCCCTGATCTGCGTACTCAAATACACCTTCACGGTCTTTGTCGGCCCCGGTAAAGGCTCCACGAGCATGTCCGAACAACTGGTCTTCAAGCAGACTCTCGCTCTGACCAGCGCAGTTGAAGGCCACGTATCGCTTGTTGGCTCGCTTGGACTGGCTGTGCAGCGCCTGCGCGACGAGTTCCTTACCGGTGCCGGATTCGCCCGTGATGAGCACGGGAATGGTGCTTGGCGCCACCTGCCGAATGGTTGTGATGACCTTGCGAATCGCCGGCGAGTCGCCAATGATGCCTTCAAAACCGTGCGCGGCGTCAATCTTGGTTTGCAGCCGCGTGTTGGCGTTTCGAAGCCGTACCGTTTCAATGGCCCGCTGCACGAGGTTTCGATAGACCTCTAGGTCCAGCGGCTTCTCAATGAAGTCATACGCCCCACCCTGCAAAGCCGCCTTGGCTGTGGCAATGTCGCCATGGGCAGTGACCATGATGGCTTCGGCATCGGCTTGGTGCTCACGGGTGTACGCCAGCACCTTGAGGCCGGAATCTTCCTCCTCCATCGACAGGTCAGTGATGACGACATCAAAGTTGCCGTATTGCAACTCCTCTAGGGCCGCAGCAGCACTCGTGACGATCGTGCACACGTGGCCAAGGCGTCGAAGTGCTTCGGCCATGGTGTCGGCGTGATCGGCCTCGTCATCGACAATGAGAATTTGGGCATGGACGACATCATGAAGATCGCGTTGGCTCATGGCCGAAAAGGATACGGCAGCGAAGCGTTCGACGCCGTACTATCCGGTGCCCAGCAGGACCCTTCGGATGCCACTTCCAACCACCATGCCCATCGACGATATCCACCTCCCTGAACCTGGCGCCTCAATTTGGATGACGGGCATCGGCGGATGTGGCATGAGCGGACTGGCCCGAATGCTCGCGGCCCGCGGTTTTGATGTCGCTGGCTCGGACATGACCGACAGCGAGGTCGCCAGAGCCCTCAAAAAAGAGGGCATCGACGTCCACATCGGTGAGGTAGCCCTTCCAGATGGAGTTGATCTGGTCATTCGGTCTGCCGCGGTGCCCGACGACCACCGCGATGTACTGGCCGCCCTTGAACGCCACACCCGGTGCCACTTCTATGCCGACGCATTGGGCATGGTGCAGCAGGATCGGCTTGGCGTGAGCATTGCAGGAACGCATGGCAAAAGCACGACCGCAGCCATGCTCGCGTGGATTCTCACCGAGGCAGGCCTTGATCCGGGCTTCATCATCGGCGCGACGTGTGGGCAACTCAATGGCGGCAGCCGTACCGGTGGCGATACCGTTCCAACAGGTCCACATGCTGGCGAACCTGCCATACTCATCACCGAGGCATGTGAGTTCAACAGGTCCTTCCACCGTCAGCGACCAACCATTGGCCTGATCAACAATGTCGAGGAAGATCACCTTGACATCTATGGCTCAATCGAGTCAATCATCGAAGCCTTTCGTGGATTCGCCTCGCTCATCCCACCGGCCGATGCGGGCGGCGGATTGCTGATCGCCCATGATGGCGCCCACCGGCAACTCATCACCCCATCACTGGATTGCCACGTATCCACCTTCGGGTTTCATCCAGAGGCCGATTACCAAGTCGTATGGGATGCCGCCGCGCAGCGTGCGGGCATCTTGCGTGAAGGTATGTGGGTCACGCAGTGGACCAACCAGATGCCCGGAGCTCACAACGCCCTCAACTCGGCTGCAGCCGTCATTCTGGCCCATAAACTCGGCACCGAGTGGGATCAAGCCGCCCAAACCGCCGGTGAGTTTGCCGGGCTCCATCGTCGCATGGAACGACTCGGTGAGTTTCCGACCCGTGATGATGGTGATGCCACCGTCTTCATCGATTACGGGCACCACCCCACCGAAATCGATCACACCCTTCGAGCGCTTCGCGCCGCAGAAGATCCACAGCGACTGGTCTGTGTCTTCCAGCCACACCAACACAGCCGCACACGCTTCTTATTGGATCAATTCGCCGAGTCTTTCTCCGCCGCCGATGAAGTCATCGTGCCTGAGATCTACTTCGTGCGTGACTCTCAAGCCGAACGAAAACGCATTACAAGTGCTGATCTAGTCGAACGGCTAACGCAGCGTGGTGTACAAGCCCACCATGTGCCCGACTTCGACGAGATCCTCTCACAACTGCGGACCGACCTTCGCAGCGGCGATCTACTGGTTGTCATGGGCGCCGGTCCAGTCTGGACCATTGGCCGTGACCTCATGCTGGAATCACCCTGACCAATGCCTGCACGCTCTTCACTGCTGGGTGACATCGATGTAGATGTCACGCTCGATGCGCCAATCGGCGCTATGACGTGGTACGGCATCGGGGGGCGAGCGGACATGCTCGTCTCACCGCACCACACCGATGCCCTAGTTACGCTTCTCCAACGATGCCGCGATGAAGACATGCCCGTGCGAGTCCTTGGTGGTGGTGCCAACTTGCTTGTTGATGATGCCGGCGTGGATGGAGTCGTCGTGCGACTTGACCACGAATGGTTTCGTGATCTGCAATTCAATGCCTCCGGCGACGTCACCGCCGCGCAAGTATCAGCAGGCGTAGATCTTTTCAGACTCGTACAGGATCTCGGTCGTCGTGGATTGGCCGGTCTGGAAATGATGGCGGGCATTCCTGGCACGGTTGGCGGCGCTGTACGCATGAATGCTGGAGGAAGTTGGGGTCAGTTCAGCGATCGACTCGACACGATCACCGCTGTGGACTTCAATGGGCAGTTCCGAACGTGGGCGGCCGATGATCTGGCGTTTCGATATCGCGACAGCAACCTGCCTCCGTGCATTGTCACCTCGGTCGTCCTCTCGCTGCAAGAAGACGACCCCATCACGGTGCGCGACCGCATCAAACGCATCTTCCAACACAAACGGGCCAGCCAACCAATGGCCGATCACAGCGCCGGGTGCGCCTTTCGCAATCCGATTGAGGCCTCGACCCAGCGGCACATTTCCGCTGGGCGACTCATCGACGAAGCGGGGCTCAAAGGACACAGCATCGGCGGCGCGATGGTCAGCGACCAGCACGCCAACTTCATCGTTGCCCAGCCTGGCGCCAGCGCCTCGGACATTCGCCGCCTGATCGACGACGTTCGAACTCTCGTATTCCAACGACATGGAATCGAGTTGGAAAGCGAAGTTGTGGTGTGGCAACGTGGAGATCGACCGTGACGCTCCCCCACGTCGCTGTCCTCATGGGTGGCCCCGACGGCGAACGAGAGGTCAGCCTCGCCTCAGGTCGAGCAGTTTCGCAGGCGCTGCGTGATAGCGGTCTTCACGTCGATGAGCATGATCTGGACACCGTCACGGCGGACATGCTCCAGCACATCGACGCAGACGTGTTCTTTCCAGTTTTGCATGGCCCGTGGGGTGAGGGCGGTCCACTGCAGGAGGTACTCGCAACCGACGGTCGTCCTTTTGTTGGCAGCGATCAGAAGGCTGCAGCCCTGTGCATGGACAAGGCACGCACCAAACAATTAGCATCAACGCTGGGTATTCCCACGCCACAATGGCATGTCACCGACACCCCTAACGTAACACCCGACATCACCCCACCGGTAGTCGTCAAACCCAATGCCGATGGGTCAAGCCTGGGTCTTCACCTCTGCAACGATGTCGATGCCATGATGATCGCCGTGCGTGACGTACTCACGGACCATCAAATGGCATTGATTGAACATCGCATCACCGGTCGTGAATTGACAGTCGGGATCGTCGATGACCAAGCGTTGCCCATCATCGAAATCAGGCCCTTCGCTGGTGTGTACGACTACGAGGCCAAGTACGACCGAAACGACACGGCCTATCTGATCGACCCCCCGCTTCCTGCTGGCATGGCCGCAGACATGTGCCAATGGGCCATTGCTGTATGCCGCCAAGCTGGAGTGCGAGACTACGCTCGGGTGGACTTCATGGTGGACGACTGTGGATCGTGGTTGTTGGAGGTCAACACCATTCCAGGGTTCACCGCCCACTCGCTCTTGCCCAAGGCCGCTGGGGCTCATGGTTGGGACATGCCCTTTCTATGCCGCAAACTGGTTGACTTGGCGACCGCCAGAAACAGTATTTCAGGTTGAGAATTGAGGCCAGAGCCGCCTTTTGGCCGATACACCAGTTCGCAGTACATGAGCCGAACTACACGACGATCACAGACTTCCAAGCCGGGCCCCAGAGCTCGCATGGCCTCGCTGGCAATCGCGATGATGCGTGGTGCCTTCCGTGGAGATGGTCCCACATGGTTGCTCCTCCTAGCCTTTGTCCTCGCCGCGGCAATTGCCACGCCAATGCTTCGCCGGATCGTAGCCTCCGAGCAGGCTCACGCCGGAGAGGTGCGATTTGTTGAAGCACCGAATTGGGTTGGCCAGTCGCTCATCGATCACCTCGGGCGAGTGGTCGCCAGACAGGTCACCGGTGACGCACTATCTCGCGAGGACCTCATAGCCGCCCGCGATGCGTTAGAACGCTCCGGTTGGTTCGAATCGGTCACGCAGGTCCGACGAGACGTACAGGGTGGTATCGATGTACAGGCAGTCTTCTTGCAACCATCAACCGTTGTGACCGACGACTTTGGGGACGTCATCATTGATGCCACGGGGCGGCCACTGCCTGAAGGCAGCCAAATAGCCCAAGGGAAACCGGTCATTCGCATCGTCAATCCGCGAGAGAATCGCCCACGCCGCCCGGGGCGTCCGTGGCCTGGCGACGACATGGTTGCGGCCATGCGGCTTCATACGCTTCTGGAAAGTCACCAATGGGCTGGACAAGTCACGTCGATCGACCTGACGGAATTCGATCAAAGCGGTAGCCTTCTGATTCGAACCAACCTGCCTTCCACGTTTCAGTGGGGGTCTGCCCCAGGTGAAGAAACCCCACTCGAGTCGCTGGCAGCACACAAGATTCAGTGGCTCGACCAGTTCTATCGCGACCACGGTCGAATCGATGCCCACCATAAGGGCGTGATCGATCTGCGGAGCGGTTCTCACGTGCTGGCAAACTAGACGTGTTGGCATCCGCACCGGAAGTCGCTGCAACAGGCTTACAGGTGTGGGCTCCAGGCGTTCTGATGACCCTGCACATCTCGCTGGTGATTCTGATGCTGTGCATCATATTGCTCCGCCGCACCGGAAACAGCGACACACGACTTGCCTGGATTGTGTTTGTAGTACTGGCTCCGTTCGTGGGGGCCCTGGCCTATCTGTTCTTCGGAGGGCAGCGGATTGGTGGACGGCGACGAAGACGCCATCACGATATCCACAGCAAACTGTTCCACATGCGAACAGACGACGTGCGATCTCTGCAAGCCTCTGTCGCCAATATTCCTGAACCATGGGCGAGGATCTTTTCGCTCGCCGGAGCGGTGACTGACACTGATGTGAACGGTGGTCACGAACTGCAATTGACAGGCCAACCAGAAGACTTCGCCAACGAGTTCATTCGCGAAATCGATGCCGCAACGGACACAGTCCATATCTTGACCTACATCTACCTCGATGACGAGGTCGGCCAACTCGTCGCTACCGCCCTGAGTAAGGCTGCCAAACGCGGCATCATGGTTCGGCTGCTGGTTGACTCAGTCGGTTCGCGAGGCTTTCTAAGAAGCAAGACGTGCAATCAACTCAAAGTCGATGGCGTCCACATTGCCGAAATGCTGCCTGCGCGGATCCTCCGCGTGCTGTTCTCTCGCATGGACATCCGAAACCATCGCAAGATCGCCGTCTTTGATAATGCCATCGGTTGGGTCGGTAGCCGAAACATCGCATCTCCATCATTTGCGCCCAAGGCCCATTTTGCACCGTGGGTTGATTGCATGGCCCGCATCAAGGGTCCAGCCGTCCATGATCTACAATCGCTCTTCTTGGAAGATTGGTGCCTGGCCACCGGCGAGATTCGACATGAGTATCTATGTGCCCCATCGGTACCCACGCAAGGGCACGCGTGCTGCCAAGTCATGGGAACAGGGCCCAACTGCAACAACGAAGCGCTCCAGCAAATCCTGCAGACATGCTTTCACGCTGCGCAGCGTGAGATCATCCTCACAACCCCGTACTTTGTGCCCGACGCTGCCACTGAAGCAGCGCTTCGCGGTGCCTCGCTACGTGGCGTTCGAACCCTGCTTATCGTGCCAGCCCGCAATGACTCCTTCCTCGTGTCCCTTGCCAGTCGAAGCCACTATGCCTGCCTCATCGAGGCTGGTGTTGAGATTCAAGAATTCACGGCTGGCTTGCTGCACGCAAAGACCATGACGATCGATGGATCGCTGTTCATGCTGGGCTCGGCCAATCTGGACCGCCGAAGTTTGGAACTCAACTTTGAGGTCTCGATGCTCGGCTGGTGCCCTGAATTTACAAGCACGCTCCGGTTCCTCCAGACCTCATATCTCAACGAGTGTGAGCAGGTTGATGCTGCCAAGTGGGTCCGCCAAAGAGCCCTCCCGCGAATGTGGTACAACCTCGCGGGCCTATTCAGCCCCCTTCTGTAAGGCCTCGGAGCCACATAGGCCCCAAAACTCTTTCTGATCGCAAATTGCTGGCTTGTGCAGACTTGCCGCTGGACGTAGAGTATGGCTTGGAAGAATTGCCTCCTCAGGCCACTAGGAAGAGACGCATGCGAGATCGACATCCGGGACTTTTGTGGTGCAGCGCCTCCGCCGTGGCAGTTGCCATGGCGAGCACTGTCCACGCTGGATGGGCTTCGGTGGTCGTCAACGGCGCCGAAACATCGATTCACTCCGTCAACATGCCAAACCTTTTGTCGGATCCGGGGAATGTCTTTTCTAATGCAGATGTCGACGCCTTACACGACTCACTCAACAACGGTGGCGTCGACACACTGGGGTACTTGACAATGGTTCTGGCCGAAACAGCCCGCGGCACGTCATTGGTGCTATTGACTGATGGCCCCGGCACTCCGATCACAGTTCCCAATGACTCCCTGCTTGGCGTTGAAGCCGTCTGGGATGGCACAGACACCAGCCTGATCAATCTCGATGGTGGCGGCAGTTGGACGGTCACCGACATAGGTGGTGGGACACAGGTTGGCGCAGGTGCCATGCAATGGCTGCACGAGTGGAGCTACGAGGCGCTGACGATTACGGAACTGTCCCAAGGCCAAAGTGTCATGATGAACATGTACGACCTGGGGATGGTCGACATGTACGAGCAAGTCTTGCAACTCGTCTCCTTCACGCAGAGCGATGAGTGGTCCGTGCTGTCGACCTACTCATTCAACGAGGAGTCCACCATCACGGCCAACACAACCATCTTGGCCGTCCCCGGCCCGATGACCATTGCCCTGCTGGCGATGGCCGGCCTGCGACGTCGCCGACGCTAAAGTTCGCCCGATCTATGAAGCGAAGCCACGCCCGGCTAGCACGGCCCCCATGCGCCAATCACCATGAGCAAGTCATCAACATTGACAATGCCGTCGTCGTTGATGTCGGCTTCATTGGGCCCGGTCTGACCGTAGTTACCCAGTACCAGCAAAAGATCGTCCACCGCCACGTCACCGTTGCCATCGATATCGGCTGGGCAGGGAGATTCATTGCAGATAGATAGATCATCGCAAGTGGTGCCAGGGCCAAACCAGGACCCACCAAAGAGATCGCAGTCGTTCTGTTCCAATACGAAGCAGTCTGCTCCATTGTCGGTGCAGCAGGCCCCGGTCGGTGCCGGGCAATTGGTCATCGCGCAGGTGGTGCTATCGCCTTGGAACTGCCCTGCCGCATCGACACAGTCTTCTGGCGTCATCGTGTCCATGCAGGAGCCGTCCGGAAGACAACATGCACCCTCCGGGAAACAAATGAACGTACTGCATGACTCATCGAAGTGCCATGTTCCTCCGAAAGCGGCACAGACATCCGCTTCGGAGTCTATGCAGTTTCCGCTTGAGGGCACACAGCACGCCCCTTGTGGTTGCGGGCAACTCACTGCATCGCAACTTGTGTCGTCCCCCTGATAGATCCCGCCTTCCAGATTGCAGGTGTCCTGGGTGGCAACTGAACATGACCCATCAGACGCACAGCACGCACCTGAGACTGGGGCACACCCATAGGGTGTGTAGGTGCTGCGAAGTACCCAATCACCGCTTGGCGTACAGATGCCTGGTAATTGTTGAAACGTCGTCCACCCTTCACCACACACACAAAATGCGCCCGTCACCATGTCAATCAAGTTGCCCGAAGCCGACTCAAGCCCACTGACATCCGTCGTGGGAAAGGCGTTGGCATTGCTCGGCGGCGATGAGATACACGGGCTTCCTGGTTGATTGTGCGCGATGACACGAAAGGCCACCGTATAACTGTGCGATCCATTGTCCGAGATGTAAATCTGTTCCGGGTCATTTGGGTCGATGTGAAACTGAACAATCGTGCCGGAGGTTCCTGGTGGCATGATGAGATGTGGAATGATGAGGTCATCGGATTGAAACGAGCCCATCAAGAGGCCGCTGGACGGCGTGCCTTCCCAGATTTCGATGCCCCACTCAGTTATGGTCGCCTGAGTCGCACCAGCAGTTGCAAAGAGTATCTCCGCAAGATCAAATTTCAATGGGAAGCGATCGAGTGGTAGCGTCCACGACGCAGCCGCAGCCTCGCCCTGGGCAAAGCCTGCCTGAACGACGTACTGGCCCGGGCCAAAATCTGAGTCGGTATGGCTAATCGTTTCAGGCGGGCAGGCACCACGAAAGTGCTTGACGTCAGCCGTACCGGAACTGGGCGAATACACAATGCGAAGCACGCCGATCTGGTCAAGCCGAAGATCAGTCGCGTCAGCAGCATCCCAGCCAAATGCACAAGACGACACGCCAAGGGTCAATCCAACCATCACGGATCGATTATTCATACCATCTCTACTCCAACTGTCGCCACCCAAGCAAGCTCCCACGCCTTCAGTATGACGCCAATCTACCTTGAGTCAACCATTGGCACGCCCAGAATCGGCCCTAAAGGCCTCGATCGCTTGGGCGATAGCACCAGCGACCAAGGAGGGTTCAAAGAGGGCGTTCTTCGCTGACGAACAGATGTGTGTCGCCACAGTCGTCGGGAACACACACAGAGGCATTCAGACTTTGCAGGAACGAGTATCGCGAACAAGCAGGGCCAATACCAACGAAACGACTAATCCCACGGGAGATCAATTGGAATTGTCTTGATGGCAATAGCGATGAAGTGAGTGTATCGATCCATACTGCGATACGATGAGTCCAATGGGCCCTGCAAAAAACAACGATGGATTCAGCCGACGCGAACTCTTTCGTGGTCGGCTCTTCCAGCCGATTCGCGATGCGGCCGTCAGGGGGCTCACTCGCGGTGGCCTGACTCGGAACCACTCACTGGACATCTTGCAACGGCCACCGGGGGCTGTGGCCGAAGGTCAATTTCTGCAAACGTGTACCCGCTGCGGAGACTGCATCGCAGCCTGTCCACCGAGGGCCATTCGCATTGCTCCAGATTCCAGCGGACCACGGCGTGCCGGAACGCCATTCATCGATGCCATCAGGCAATCCTGTGTCATGTGCAGTGATACACCGTGCATCACCGCATGTGAGCCTGGTGTACTACGCCCGGAACTCCCACTGAAAATGGCCGACGCGTCCATAGGCCATCTGGCCTGCCTTGCCTGGCAAGGACAGCCGTGCCGACTGTGCGTGGATCAATGCCCGGTGGAGGGCGCCATAACGATGGATGAAGCAGACCGGCCAACGATCGTGTCGGATGTGTGTACTGGATGTGGTGTGTGCCTGCAGGTGTGCCCGGCCCCTCGCAATGCGATCGATCATCGTCCGGTGTCGTCCAGACCGTTCTGGAGCGGCTGACCGACGCCGGTCAGTCGAAAGCGAGTTGTCGAAGCAGGCCGCCGCGAAGACCCTGCTCATACACGCGACACTCGTGGGCATGCAGGCGGCGCAAAACTTGCCTCAAGATACACGCCCCTGGAACCAGTACCTCGGCGCGTGCCTTGGAGATCCCTGCATGCTTCATCCGCTCAGGGGTTGACCACGCTGCGAGCCGATCAGCCAACGTCGAAATGGTGTCCAAAGACACACATCGCCCCTCTACAGCAATCAACTCTGATGCGTTCAATGGCATGCCCATTGCGTCGATCATGGCCAAGGCGGTCACAGTGCCCCCGGTGGCGAAGACCACATTGGGTGTGGAAAGTGTGGGAGGCAGGTGCGCGTCGATCGCCGCATCAATCTCGGCTGTGAGGACCTTCTGTTGAATTTCATCAAGTTGACTGCCCGTACCGTGCAATTCCTTCAGTCGCACCGCGCCAACTGGAATGCTCGCCACACATTCGACGTTGCCAGTTCGGGCTACCGTGACTTCGGTGCTGCCCCCACCAACATCGATCAGTCCAAGTACACACGCATCCGTTCCTGGCGTTCCTTCCAAGGCCCGCAGCGTGAGCATCGCTTCTTCGTGTCCTGTCAATACACGAATGGTCAAGCCCGTCGCCTCGCGCACCGCCGTCAACAACGCTGATGCATCGGAAGCTTCTCGAACAGCGCTGGTTCCCACGATAGCGATGCTATGCGCCCCTTCACCGTGTGCGAGATCGACCAGTTCCTGCACACCCGCCACGACTCGCGCGATAGTTTCTTGCCCGACATATCCGGATCGCGTCACTGGGGCACCAAGTTGCACGTGTACACGGTGCTGGTCGATCACCGTGATCGTTCCATTCTGCGACACATCACCGACTGTCAACTTGAGGCTGTTGCTTCCGACATCAATCGCCGCAACCCGCTTGCTGGCTTGCTCATGCGCCATATTCAACGTCCGGGTGGGTGCACTGATGCCCTGCAACGGTGCTTCGCGTCACCCGGAAGCCTGGGCGCAAGGCCGCCGAGCCGATGCACCCGTCCGAGGTCAGCACGATGACGGCTACTTGGTCGTCCTTGGAAGGATTGGCAACGGCCTTGATTCGCTCGATCACCAAGTGGGCCGCTTCGATCGGACTGCTTCCTCGCCGAAGTGCATCGACAGCAAGAAATGCGCCGCAGGTCGCCGAGACCAATTCACCCACACCCGTCGCCACAGCGGCCCCCACCCCAGGATCCACATAGAGTCCGTGCCCGATGATCGGCGAGTCCCCCACCCGACCTGGTGCCTTGAAAGGCATCCCGCTGGTGCTACACGCGCCAGCCATCACGCCATCACAGCCAATGGCCAGCGTGCCGATGGTGTCGTGCGGTCCTTGTACTTCGCCCCGCGTAAACAGTGCGCCATCTGGTGAGTCAACGGGGATGAGTGACTGATCGAGCCCCTGATCTGGCATCGTCCCGTCATGCTTCCACGCCGCCCACGTCGCATGGGCCGCATCGCTGCACATCGGCGTGGGTGCAATGCCATGGGCATCGGCAAAGGCATCTGCATCGGGGCCGACCAGCAGAATGTGCTTGGAGCCATCCATGACCTGCCGCGCCACGGTGACGGCATGGCGATGGTGTTGCATGGCTGCCACGCCACCCATGGATGCGGGCGAACGCATGATGCACCCATCCACAGTGACATTCCCATTGGCATCGGGCAAGCCTCCAAAGCCAACCGAGTCAATCTTGGGATCATCCTCCGCCGTTTGGCACACGGTCTCCACCGCATCGATGGCATCGCCACTGTCTGCCAAGGCAGGCCAAGCCGCTTCGTGTCCACGAAGGGCCATCGACCACGTGGACACCATGACAGGCACCTTGGGCACAGGCATGTGGCAAAGAATATCCTCGCGGTCATGACAATGCTCAAGATGCTGTGCCTAGCTGCCATACTTGTGCTGCTCGCCGGGTGTCACTCCCAGCAGTGGCGGTGTGATGTGGCGGTGATAGAACCCACCAACGACACCTTCATGGTCAAAGTCACGTTGGAAGAACGCTCAGGTTGGGCCGACGACTTCATGGTCTTTGCTGCTCCAAGCATTCTGATCAACAAGGGGCAGTCAGGCCAAGCGCTCATTGAGTCCGACGACCACACGCTTCAGGTAGATGTGGTGCCAAAGGGAGAATCGATCAAAGTGACCGTAACCCTCGATAACGACACCCTGCTGGTGACGTCGAGGGGCTCTGCTCGGGCTTCTGGTGGCTGAATTGACGCTCCAATGCGAATTCGGGCCCCGAAGAGGCTAAATTTCACTCAGATCGCTTGACGAATGGATCACTGCTGGCGACACTCAGTGCCGCTTCGTCCCGTTTCACCCGGGACGAGCCCTTTTTTGGAGACGACGATGGAATACATCACTGGCGACGACAAAATCCGGCTGGAAGCTGAACTCAAGGACCGCTTGGCCTCTGACACCGTGATCACCGAGCGAATTGCTCGAGCTCGCGAGATGGGTGACTTGCGGGAGAATGCCGAATACCACGCCGCTCGCGAAGAGAAGGCTATGAATCAGGCGAAGATGGACCTTATCAAGGAAAAACTCGCCAACGCTGTGGTAGCGGACCCAACCGACAAGCCAGATGATCTGGTGTTCTTGGGATCCACGGTCAAACTCCGTGACGTCGATACCGACGATGAGGAACTCTACAAGTTGGTGGGCGAGTCATCAGGACGATTCGACATGGACTATGTCGAAGTCACCAGCGGCTCGAATCTCGGCCAGTCACTCTTCAAAGCCAAGGTGGGCGAGACCATTCACGTCGATCTCCCACGAGGCGACAAGACGTTCGAGATCGTGGAGATTGTCGAGTAGCGTCATCCCTGGTAATAGGTCAGGATTAGCAACACATCGTTGACGTTGACAACGCCATCGCCGTTGAGATCTGCCGGGCAGCCTTGACACGGCCCCCATGATCCAATCAGGATCAAGATATCATTGACATCGCAAACGCCATCACCGTCGCAATCACCAGGCACCGCCGTGCCGTTGATGACAAAGGGATTGCTCGCACTGCCACCGACATTGCCATCACCATCGCGTGCCAACACTCGCAGGATGGCCGATTGTGATGACACATCGGGCACGACCCACGTCCAGGTTCCATCGTCCGCGGTCGCAGCGACCTGCGTCGCCCATGTCGCACCATCATCAGTTGACAGTTCGATGTCGACGTTGACCACGTCATGTTGTTCATCGTCAGACAGCCACTGTACTGCGACGAAATCGCCCGGGTCATAGGTGCCGCCTGTGGGCGAGAGCACGTAACTCGTCGGGTTGAGGCCGCCAACATGACGTGGCATGTGCATTGTGATGCAATGCATGACGCCTGCGGAGTAGGCCAGATTATCGCATACGATCTGCATAACTAGGCGGCCGGGCATGGCGGCTTGGGCGGCGGCCAAGGCCTGGTTGTCATACGTATCACTGATGTCGTTGTACTTGGGCAGCAGCACCAAGTCATTGCAGATCACCATATTGGTATAGGTATAGTGCGTCCAACCACTGACAAAGGCGGGCATACGTCGAACCTGCCACCCCAAACCAGCGTAGTAAGTCGCTGCATCATCGCAAATCTGATCCTGCGTACTACCCGAGTTATTGGGCCAGTCGCTGATGATGATGGACGCGTCACCGACAATCTGCATCCACATGTCGATGTGCTGCGTGGCATCTACCGATGTAGGAAATGCGTCGTGGATGTACGTTTCAACATTCTGGTAGTCACGCCAAACCCCAACGATGTCCGCTTGGCTCATACCCGGGTTCTCGTTGAGAATCAGTTCGGTTGCTGCCGACGTTCCGATCGAATTGAGATGATAGTTACCACCACCGTGTACGAGGGAATGCTCGTAGAACCCATGGCCAACGATGCTGTGAAAGTACGACGAGTAGATGTCGTCATTGGGGCGGGGTCTGTTGTACACATGATCTACCACGGCGCGGCACTCACCCACAAAGATGTACCGCGGCCCGTAGTCTCGAATCCAGATTGAATCGGTATTACGCACGATGGTATGCACGCGGCTCATGTCGGCGCCTTGGGACGTCAGCAATGAAATCACGCTGTTGGATTCACTGTTGTTGTCGCAGGCGATATATACATTGGCGTCGCCGACGGTGGTAATGGCCACAGCCATTTGCCGAACGATGCTCGTAAAGGAACTGCTGCCCTCGTAGGCCAGCAAAATGCCATCCATCGGTTCGTACTCACTGGCGCATCGCACATCGCCCGTCGGAGGTGGTGCGGTGGCGCCGCGGAAACCGCCAAGTGGGTGCCCTGCAATGAACTCGGCTTCGACCGGTGTCATCGAGCGAGGAATGTCCCAGCCCTCCGGAAAGACCAATTGACCATCCCGTAGCAGCGGCTGATCACTTGCAACAGCTGGGGCAACGAGGCCTACGACAACTGTTAAACACATCGCACTTGCAGCGATCGGGAATGTGGTCATTGGTGGAGCAATCCTCTCTCTGGGCAATAAACAGCCCTCAGCATAGACATACGACTCCCATTCAGGATCGGATGCAAGGAGTGACCCCTCAATCGAGCCTTGATTCGGTCCCCTGCTGCCAAATTGCGATGGCCTCAAGGAAGATATCCCCCCAAATGTCCAGTTTCTTCTCCCCGATGCCTTTGATCTCCAGCAGGGCCCCGGGCGTCTCAGGCTTGCGAGCAGCCAATTCTCGCAGCGTTGCGTCTCCAAAAATCACGTACGCGGGCACGCCCTTCTTTGTGGCCAGACTGCGTCGAAGCAATCGCAGGTGTTCGTACAACCCCTTGTCCACGCCCTCCCACGAGGCCGCTTCGCCCGCTGCGCCACGAATGGGCTTACGCGGCGGTGAGGTCAGCGAGACGTCCCGCTCACCACGCATGACCTCCACCCCCGCTTGCGTCATGTGCAGGACGGGGTATTCATCTCCAACCCGCTTGAGCAGATCCTGATGGACCAGCTGCCAGACCAGGTGGGTCACCTCAGGCTTGGACATATCCTTGAGCAGCCCAAAGACCGACAGGTCGGCATGGCCACGAGAGATGGCTCGATCCAAGCCCGTTCCACGAAGAACTTCCACCACATACCCGATGCCGTACAACTGCCCAGTCCGGGCCACCGCGGAAAGAATTTTCTTCGCGGCGATCTCTCCGCCACGCATTGTTTCGATTTCGCCCAAACACACATCACAGGCCTTGCACGGGGCCGTGGGTGTCGCGTGTCCGAAGTGCCGTGCCAATTGGTGACGGCGACACACCGCAGCACCACAGAACGATTGCATCGCCTCAACCATCTTGCGCCGATCCGGATCATGATCCTCAGGCGACGACTGTTCATGCAATTGGTGCCATCGCACAGCATCGCCGCCGGAGTAGAGCAACACGCACTCGGCAGGCAGGTCGTCGCGGCCGGCTCGACCAGTCTCCTGCTGGTATCGCTCCAAACTGTCAGGCATTGATGCATGCACGATGCATCGCACATCCGATCGGTCGATTCCCATACCAAAAGCGACCGTCGCCACAACGACATCTATACGCTCAGCCGAAAATTCCTCCTGCACGCGGGCACGTTCTTGGCGGTTCAGCCCCGCGTGATAGGCCTTGGCCGACCATCCAACCTGCTGCAGTGCCTTGGCAAGCGTCTCGGTCTGCTTGCGGGTGCCGCAGTAGACAATGCCGGCATTGCCGCGATGCCTCGACAGCACTTCGCACACCTGCCGCTTGACGTCACTTCGAGGTGTGACGCGATAGGTGAGATTCGGCCGATCAAATGCTCCAACGTAGACCAGCGGGTCATGCAATCCAAGTTGATTGACAATGTCATCTCGCACCCGCTCTGTGGCTGTTGCGGTGCAAGCGTGCAATGACGCCTCAGGCACAATGCGGCGAACTTCGGCCAGCCGTCGATACTCGGGGCGGAAGTCGTGCCCCCACTGGCTGATGCAGTGCGCTTCGTCAACTGCGATCCAACCTGGGTTGAGCGCCCCAAGCCTCCCCAAAAAGGACGGGTGCACCAATCGTTCGGGCGTCACATACAGCAGGCGAAGGGTGCCATCCATCGCCGCATCGAGCAGGTCATATTGATCTTGGGCATCTTGATCCGCATGCAGGGCACCGGCCACCACCCCCGCCGACCGCAACGCATCAACTTGATCCTTCATCAATGCAATGAGGGGCGACACCACCAGCGTCAGTCCACCGGCGATCAAAGGCGGCACTTGATAGCACAGCGACTTTCCACCGCCAGTGGGCATCACGAGCAGTGAATCGCGGTGGCACAGGGCCGCCTCGATGGCCTCACCTTGTCCAGGTCGCAGCGATGGCCACCCCCAGACTTCTCCCACGATGTTCAGAACCCGGTCGTCCCCGCGTGCCATGCCATCCGTGGCCGTCATCATAGAAGGTGCCTCAGGATTCAGACGTGAGCGGCTGCTGGAGGTCATACCGCATCACGATGCGGTTGCCAGGTGGCTCAATGTGTACTTCGGTCATGAAGGCCCGCATCAAGGCCAGCCCCCGGCCAGACGCGATCATGAGATTCTCTTCGCGGGTCGGATCAGGTACACAGCCCGGATCAAATCCAGATCCCTCGTCGCATACTGCAATACAAATGCCAATGGTGTCAAGCGTGGCGTCAACACCGAGCCGTCTGGACTCATCACCTTGATGGCCATGGCGTACGGCATTGGTAAGAGCTTCTTCAAGTGCCAGACGCACTGCAAAGACAGCAGCATCAGGCTGACCGGATTCCTCAATGGCTTTGCAAATCGACTCGACGATTTCTTCACATGCCGATCGAGTACCCGAGACATGCCACTCACGCTGCCACAAAATCTTGTTATTTCCCGAATCTGCCATCTGGGGACAGTCCCCTATGCATCCCCACCGAGGGTCGCACGCGCGTCGACCACAGTGGCCTCAATCCCAAGCACGCGATCCAACCGAGTGATCCGAAAGACTTCTTCGATCGGGTCGGAGATGTGCGCCAGCACAAGGGCTCCACCGCGTTCATGCACGCGAGCATTCAGCGTTATGAGCATACCCAACGCCGATGACGACAGGTGCTGCACCTGCGAAAAATCAAGGACAACCTTGGGCGATCCAACAGCCCCATCCACAGCATCAGTCAGTTCCTGGCCGATTGCAGCAATCACGACTTCGTCGAGAATGTGCTTGTCGAGCAATTCGAGTTCGATGATGCCATCGGACGTCCGGGATCGAAGATGGGGCGATCCAGCCATATCAGCAGTTCTCCAAGGTAATGGGCGGCGTCAGCGGGACATGCCCAACTTAGTGGATTCGGACAAGAACAACTGCTCTTCGCTCTCGCTCTGGAGAATGATCTCCGGGCGAAGCAGAATCAGCAGCGAACTTTCCGTGGTAGCGGTAATCCGGTTGGCGAAGAATCGGTTGAGATACGGAATCTTCGACAGGACAGGTACGCCAGCTTCGGTTTCAAATTCCTGCGTGGTGCGTTGACCACCGAGCAAGGCCGTGCCACGATCGGGAATTGATGTTGTCACACGAAGTTGCTGCACATTGATCGCAGGTAACTCAATCGAACCGACGAAGCCCTGCGCCCCACCGCCGCCAAAACCTCCACCAGCAGCACCCGTTGCGAATGCACTTCGAATGGACTCGAGTTCAGACTTCTGGAAGTTCACGTTGAGCGTGACGTACCTACGGTCTGATGATGCAGCACCCTTCAAGAAGAGCATGATGCCCGTATTGATGATGCCCGGTACCGGTGCGAACAAGCCAGATGCATCGCCAGCCACGCCTTGGAGGCTCTGCACATACGTCTCAGCCTCGGTGATGGCAATCCAGGCACTCTGGCCATTGAAGAAAGTCAGGCGAGGCGCGGCCAGTTCAATGGTTCGTTCATCGGCCTGCGTAGCTTTGACCAGCAAATCGACCTGGATGTCATCGAGGTATCGCAAGCCAAAGGTCATGGCAGCCGAATCGCCCAGCACACCCTGCGCAAACAAGGGTGCCGAACCCGCGGCAATGGACTCAACAATACTCAAGCTGTTATTGACAACACCAATCGGGCTCCAGCCACTGGTCTGCCGGACCGGACTTCCAAAGAACGGCTGGTTAACGATGTACTGAATACCACCGGCACCATCGGGAACGCCCACCGTACCGCCAGTATTGAGCGTGTTAGCAGGCGGCACAAGGGCACCCTGGGCATCGAGTTGATTGATCGTGCCGTAGATCAAGGAATCTTTGAGCGATCCATCCGACGTAAAGAAGTCGCTGAGGCGACCATTGGAGTCGGCCGCAAGAGCCTGATCCTGCAACTGGCTATTGGTGCTGAAGTACAGGTCCAAATCGACGCCAATCTCTTCAAACCAGTCGGTTTCGACTCGGAGGAAGCGGGCTTCGACACTGATCATGACGGAACGTGCTTCGCGAAGCATTTCCAAGAGCCGACCGATTTCCACATGGTTTTTCTGTGTTTGGCGAATCACTAGGTTGCGATTGAACGTGCTGATGAAGCCAACTTCGCCGCCCTCTTGTTCCCAACTCGGACGATCGACATTGCGTCGGATGATGTTCAGCAGGTTCTCGAGCATGGCCTCTTCATCTGCCGCAAACTCGCCATAGATGCCCCCACCGCCGCCGCCGCCGCCGCCGCCGCCACCACCGCCGCCGCCGCCGCCGCCGCCGAAGCCGCCACCGCTGCCACCGCCGCCGCCGCCACCTTCACCACCGCCGCCACCACCGAGGTTGAGGTTGGGGGGATCTTCATAGTCTGGAATGGGCATGATGAGATCACGGATGTCGTACACCCACAGGATCGTGCGTTTTTGCAATGCTTCTTTCGTGGCCACCAGGAGCATGCCATCCTGAACGTCCCATGCTGGGTGCGCCTCGTCGAGTCCGACCTGCTCCATGAGTCGATCGAGGACAACCGTGAGACGCTGGTCGGCCAGATGCAATTGAAGCGTGGAGTCGCGAGTGACGCTTAAATCCTTCATCGCAATCCAATCGGAGTAGATCTTGACGTCTGCGACTTGTTCAAGGAAGTCTAGCGCTTGCTCGAAAGTCGTTGTCTCAGGGAAGTCCACCGGCAGGTCAATCGAGTCGAGTTTTTCGAGCACGAACTGATCACGCTGGGGAAGCGAGAATCGAGCAGATGTGGGCTCAGGCCAGCTGCCACGACGACGCTGCGTAATGGCAGGCCAATCCGCGGGATACGTGAGTAAACCACTCATGGACCTATCGCCAGGGCCGCTACGATTCGATGTCGGAATACTCATGGCTTCTTGAATCTCAAGCGTCTGCTTGGAGAAGCCGAATTCCTTCTCGTGCTGCATATCGCCGTAATCGCGGTAGATAATGTTCGCACGAATCACATCCCGAAGCGCCAATGCTGCAGGGTTGTTGGGTTCGACAAACAGAATCTGGTCGACATGCTTGAGGGCCGCCTCGTACCGCAACTCTTTTTGCAGTTCCTGCACGCGGATGAGGTTCTCACGAATAATCCGCGCTTTTTCGGCCGACTGTTTGGACTGTTGCTTCACCTGACTGGATGCGGCTTCTTGTCGAGACGCCGTTTCCTTGACCTGCTCCCATGCAAGCCGTCGCTCGTGAATCAGTGACAGCAGGTCTTCTGCCTGCTGGCTCATTTGATCAAGTTCATCTTGATCGAGGTACTGCCGATCCTGACGCAGTTTGATCTGCGACGACAGTATGGCCAGTTGTGCGCCTTCGTAGTCTTGTTGGCCGAGCAGTTCCTGACCACGTTGGTAACTCTCTTGGAACTCAAGCACCGCGCGTTGACGCTGTTCGTCGAGTCGTTGCTGCACGCTCTGGACACCCGTTGCCGGCGCATCCTTGAGCATCGAGCTTCCATCCACCATGGCCATGGCTTGTTGATAGCCACGTTTGGCGGCCTCATTGTCTGGCATCAGTTTGAGCGCCTTGGCAAACTCATCGGATGCATCACGCCAGCGAGACTGCGACTCCATTCGTCTTGCTGACAAAATGTGAGCATTGACCTTGGCAGCGAGTTCGGTGGCCTTGTCGACTTTTTCTTTCTGCGACGCGTCGGCGCCAGCGTCCTCAGCCAAGGCGCCAGTCGTTGCGACCAGCGTCAGGCCAATTGCCATCGAAAGAAGCCACGTTGCACTCCGCCCAATCAGGCGACCATTCATAGTGTTCTCCACACTCACTCAAAGCCCACCGCCGCGTCATTGCAGATGGTGGAAGGGACTCCCCACGTGGCCCACTAAAGCATGGACACGCGTACCCACAGCACCATTGAGGCGATCTCTCTTCGCCCAAAGGAGACTGTGAGGGGCGTACCCTAATTGGCTGCCCGGTCCCCTGCAACTGCTTTGGACGGTGGCTGAAGCATGGTCCTCACAAATTGTCCAAAGAGGCTGGCCGCCTCGTGAGGGCCCGGCGATGCCTCGGGGTGAAATTGCACGCCCATGATGGGCTTGGTGGCATGCCGAAAACCCGCCACGGTGTCGTCATTGAGGTGCCAGTGCGTCACGATGCAGCCGGCGGCCTCCAGAGAGTCGGCATCGACGCAAAAACCATGATTCTGACTGGTAATGGCAATACGATCAGCCTCTACGTCCCGGACGGGCTGATTGGCCCCCCGGTGGCCAAATGGCAACTTCCAGGTGGTGGCCCCGAGCGACAGGGCCAGCAGTTGGTGCCCGAGGCAAATGCCAAAAGTCGGCACCTCGCCCGCAACCTCTCGAAGGGTCTCGATGACCGTTGTGACCGCGGCTGGGTCACCTGGCCCATTGGAGATAAACAGCCCATCGGGATGCATGGCTCGAATTGCTTGGGCCGAGGTCGATGGAGGCACAATATGCACGTCGCAGCCTGCAGCCGTCAAGTGCCGGTAGATGTTTCGTTTGGCCCCGCAGTCGATGGCGACCACCTTGAGCGGCGGCCCATCATGCCCTTCAGCAGCAGGCCAGTACTCATCGAGCGTCTCGTCAAAGCCACCACCGGCCCCAGTCCCAGCTTCGCTGGCGAGGTCTTGACCATCCATACGTGGGCTTGATCGCACCATCTCGAGCAATTCCGCATCGGTGCCCGCATCATCAACAGCTAGCACGCCACGCATGGCACCTCCGCTTCGGAGTCGTCGAACCAGTGCCCGCGTGTCGATTCCATCGATGGCGGGAATTCCATGGGCCTGCAGCCAGCTAGGCAGCGAACCGTCTGACCGGCAGTTCGATCGAATAGTTGCCGACTCGTGGACGACAAAGCCTGCAACTTGGGGGCACTCCGATTCCACGTCGTCTGAGCACACTCCGTAGTTACCGATATGGGCAGCAGTGAGCACCAGGATTTGCCCTCGATAACTGGGGTCGGTCAGTGCTTCCTGATACCCGGTCATGGCCGTACAGAACACGACCTCACCGCATTGGCGGCCAGCCGCCCCCCAACTGCGGCCACGGAAGATGGCCCCATCCTCTAAAACGAGCCTCGCGTTGTTCGTCTCCACCGACATGCTGCGAAGTGTAGACAATGCCAACGTGCAAGACCTCTTCCCCGAACCCATCGCCGGTTGGGCCACCGTGGCCGTCGATCGCCCCATCGACGTTGCGGGCCGTGGACTGACCTGGGCCATTCCCGAAGAACTCGCCGACCTTGCCACCGGCGAACGGGTGGTGGTCCCCCTTGGCCGGCGCGGCGTACCAACCACCGGGTGGATTGTGGACATCCAATTATCACCACCTGAGCCACTGCCCAAGTCATGGAAGTTCGTACTCAAACGCCACGGCGGCCCCCGCTTGCCAGATGACCTCATGACGCTGGGACTGTGGATCGCCCGGTACTACCTCGCGGCGCCAGGGCCGACACTGACAAGCATGGTGCCTGCGGCCGTCCAACGAAATACCGGATCCGTGCAGCGACGCCTGTTGCAACTGGCCGACGATGCAGACCCCAGCGCCGCCACGGGCGCCGGGCAGCGTGCCGTCTTGGCGGCGATTGCATCGATCGAACCCAACCAACTACCAATCGAACGTGGGGCCCTTCGCACGCTGGCCGACATCCGTACGTACGGACCCATCGATCGGTTGGTAGATCGAGGCGTGCTGACACAGGAACTTCGCGCCGGCATTACCGACCGTTGGTCGATGGACCACCTGCACACGCCGCCGACTCCGACGCCAACGCCAACACAGCAGGGCATCATCGAGGCCGTCGCCGCTGCGTTTGAAGATGGTTTCTCCACACACTTGTTGCTTGGCGTCACTGGTTCGGGCAAGACCGAGGTCTACCTGCGACTGATCGAACGTGCTTTGGCCCAAGGGCAAACGGCGTTGATGCTCGTTCCCGAAATCGCGCTGACACCCCAAACCGGCGCCCGACTGGCGGGGCGATTCCCGGATCAAGAGGTTGCGATCTTGCACTCGGCGCTTCCAGGCGCCACCCGGCATGCCAGATGGGATGCCATCGCCACGGGGCGATCACGCGTCGTGCTAGGCGCCCGAAGCGCCATCTTTGCCCCCATTCCATCCGATCAACTCGGACTGGTCATCGTCGACGAAGAACATGATGGGTCCTACAAACAAGACGCATCCCCCCGCTATCACGGCCGCGACGTGGCCATTCGCCGGGCCCAACTCGCTGGCTGCCCCGTACTACTTGGCAGCGCCACGCCTTCCCTAGAGAGTTGGCACAACGCCACCACCTTAGGACGCAGCACGCTGCATCGGCTTCCAACACGCGCACCTGGACTTCAAGTGCCCACAGTTCGCGTCGTCGACATGCTCCAACAACGACGTGAAGGCATGCCATTTGGAACGGCCATCAGTCCACCACTGCAACACGCGCTGGCCCAGACGCTCGATCAAGGACATCAGGCACTGTTGCTACTGAACCGCCGTGGCTGGGCGACGTGGATTTCCTGTCGCACTCAGAAGTGCGGATGGGTCATGGAGTGCGATCACTGCGACGCCACGATGGTCTTTCATCGCCGGGGGGATGTGCCCACTGGGGGGTACTTGCGGTGCCACCATTGCCAGAGCGAAATTCGAATTCCGCGTGTGTGCCCCGACTGCGGTGGTGGCATCGCGCGGCTGGGCACCGGAGTGCAGCGCATTGAGGATGATCTTCTCCATCGGTACCCGTCGCTGACCCGCGGCGACACGCTGTGCCGCGTGGACTCTGACTCGATGAACTCGGCGCGTGACTTTCACGATGTACTCGGTCGCTTTCAACAAGGCGACGTCCGTGTCCTGCTGGGGACGCAGATGATCGCCAAGGGGCTCGATGTTCCCGGCGTGCAACTGGTAGGCGTCATCGATGCCGATACCGCCCTACACATGCCCGACTTCCGCGCTGGCGAACGAACCTTTCAGTTGATCAGCCAGGTCACCGGCCGGTGTGGTCGAGGCAGTGGCGGCGGGCTGGCCATCGTCCAGACGCTCGACCCAGAAACCCCACCGATTCAAATGGCCGTCGCTGGCAACTATGAACAGTTCGCAGACGATGAACTGACTCAGCGTCAAGGCGCCGCCCTGCCACCGCAGTGGCGGATGGCGCGTGTGCTTGCACAACATCCAGATCTCGAGGCAGGCCGCAGCCTGATCGACCGTGTGGCAGCTGGTTTCAAGACGATCGCCCCGTCCGACGGAGTACTGATTGGCCCGGCACCATGCACGTTTCCCCGCCTGCGAGGTCGCTACCGCTTCGATCTGCTGCTGACGTGCCCACAGGCGTCGGGCCTGCAAAGGTGGCTGCATCAGGCTGCCAGCGAACGATTGCTTGGAGATCGTGCCATAGCGGTTGATGTCGATCCAACAGGCCTTGGATAAATTCGCTCTGAGGTACACTACGTGGCTCAGAATCAGTCGCCCAATCCTTCTCTGTACTTGAAAGAGCCACCGCTCACATGACGGCCTCGGATGCTCAGTCAGACCCTCTGCCCGCACCGGGCGTGACCGCCGCAGATCCCTCGGTCAACGGTTGGAATGCCCAGTGGGTCGATGATCTCTACCGCCAATGGGCGCAGGTACCAGAGGCGGTGCCCGAGTCCTGGCAGCGTTTCTTTGAAGGGTTTGAACTGGGCACTGGTTCGGCATCAGACCACACGCACTGTGGCGACCCCAAACAAGCCGGCGTAACCAGATTGATCGAACGGTACCGTCGGTGGGGTCACGAAGCGGCCCGCATCGATCCACTGAACAGACGCATGCGACACAGTGAAATGCTCACGCTTGAGTCGGTTGGCCTCTCTGAAGCAGATTTGGACTGCCAATATCAGACCAGCGATCTGGATATGAAGTCGCCCGCAACCCTGCGAGCCATCATCGAACGACTCGACACCGCATGGTGCGGCACCATCGGTGTTGAATTTTCGCACTTACGATGCAGCGATCGACGTGGATGGTGGCGTGATGCCATGGAATCCATGCCCCCGCACGGTGGGCTCGACAACGACACCCGCCTTCGGGTGTTGCGTGACTTGGAAGAAGCATCGGGCTTGGAACGCTTTCTGTCGCGGCGGTACGTCGGCAGTAAGTGGTTCAGCCTTGCCGGAGGCGAAGTGCTCATCCCAATGCTGCAGCACCTCGTGCAGAGGGCGGCAGAAGATGGCGTTGAAGAAGTCGCCTTTGGCATGGCCCATCGCGGTCGAATCAACGTGCTGGTCAATATTCTGCAAAAGTCCTATGGACAGTTGTTCACCGAGTTTGAGGAGTCTTGGACCGAAGACTTCCTCGACAGTGGTGGCGACGTCAAGTACCACCGTGGCTACAGCACGGACATCACTGCCGACTGCGGACGGGCCGTCCATCTGACCATGGCGTCGAATCCGTCACACCTGGAGTGGGGACACCCGGTCGTACTGGGTCGACTCCGCGCCAAGCAGCGACTGCGTGGCGACACCACACGACGCCGCAGTGTGCCGGTACTCGTGCACGGCGACGCAGCTCTTCCCGGCCAAGGCATCGTTCAGGAACTGTGTAATGCCTCGGCACTGGAGGCGTACAACGTCGGTGGTTCGATCCACATCGTCATCAATAACCAAATCGGCTTCACCGCCGAGCCGCACGATTGTTTCGCAGGGCCTTACTGCACAGACGTGCTCCGCGGACATGACATTCCCATCCTCCATCTCAACGGCGACGACCCGGATCGATGTGTCGCCGCCATGGAGTTGGCCTTACGCTACCGCCAACAATTTGGCAGCGATGTGGCCATTGATCTGTGGGGATACCGCGTACACGGGCACAACGAAACCGATGAGCCGGCCTTTACCAATCCGATGCTCTACCACGCGATTGGCGTACAAGAACCAGTCGTCAAGTTGTATGCACGAACACTCGCCGACGAAGGATTGATCAAGGCCGATCAAGTTGAGGAAAACGAAAAGCGACTGCTTGAAGCCATGAGCCAAGCACAGGATCGAATCAAAAACGCACCCATTCGGCCCACACCGCCAGCCTTTAACGATGAGTCCACGTGGGCGGGTTTCAGTAAGGCATGGGCCAACGAAACCATCGATACCGCGGTTCCACGCAATGTCCTAGACCGTATCGCCCAATCGCTTGGCACCCTACCCGATGGATTTACGCCCAACAAAAATTTGGCACGCCGACTTGAGGAACGACGCACGGCCATTTCGACCAACGCCCCCTTGGACTGGGCCATGGGAGAACTCCTTGCGTACGGTTCGTTGTTGCTCGACGGGTATCCCATTCGACTCACGGGCGAAGATGTGCAGCGAGGCACATTCAGCCACCGCCATGTGGTTCTGTTTGACGGCCAAACCGGAGACACATGGTCCCCCCTGAATGACATTGAGGTTGGGCAGTCATACATGTGCGTGCACAACTCGCCGGTCACCGAGGGTGGGTGTATCGGCTTCGAGTACGGCTACTCCATGGGTGACCCGAACATGCTGGTCATCTGGGAAGCGCAGTTCGGCGACTTTGCCAATGCCGGGCAGGTGTACTTCGATCAGTTCATCGCGTCGGCCGAACAAAAATGGAAGCGACACAGCGGGCTGGTCTGCCTGCTCCCCCACGGGTACGAGGGGGCCGGGCCAGAGCACTCGTCTGCGCGCCTGGAACGCTTTCTCCAACTGTGCGCCGATGAAAACATGGAAGTCATTCAGCCTACGACACCATCACAAATGTTCCATCTCTTGCGACGGCAAATGCGACGGCGATTCCGAAAACCCCTCGTCGTGCTGACACCCAAGAGCCTACTGCGGCACGCCGCGGCGTCCAGTTCAGTTGATGAACTTACCAACGGGTGCTTCCAGCATGTGATCGACGACCCGTCTGCCAAACCAGAGTCAGTGGATCGGGTGCTGTTCTGCAGCGGGAAAATTGCCTACGACCTGCTGGCGGCTCGTGAACACGACAACATCGGCACCAACACCGCCATCGTTCGCATCGAACAGTTGTATCCATTTCCCAACGAACGCATCAAAATGATTCGCCAGCGATACACCGCTGCCAGCGAGTGGGTGTGGACGCAAGAAGAACCACGAAACGCTGGCGCGTGGACCTGGGTGGCCGATCGCTTCCGCCAGTCATTCCAGCAGCAACTTGGCTTCGTTGGTCGACCGGCCAATGCCTCGCCAGCAGTAGGCTCGGCACGTCAGCACCAACTGGAGCAACGGTTGGTGATCGAAACGGCGCTGGGTGTGGCTGCTGCGAGTGAGTCGTCATCCGTCCAGGAGTCTCGAATATGAGTGTTCCCATTGAAATCCCAAGTTTGGGAGAGTCCATTACGCAGGTGCGGTTGGGACGCTGGTTGTGCCAAGATGGCCAGTGGGTTGACCGCGACGATCCGTTGGTCGAACTGGAGTCGGACAAAGTGACTCAGGAGTTGCCCGCACCAGTCGCTGGAGTCATCACGATCACCCAGCAACAAGGGGCTGACGTCCCTATCGGCGGAGACATCGCCAGCATCGATCCCAACGCAATAAGACCCGCCGATGACGACACGTCCGATGCACCGTCCAAGGATCAAACTGTGGACGTCCCGGAGATTCCGGCCACCCGCGTCGAAGTCGCCACCGAAACCTCTGCCTCCATCGACACCCCGCACCGAGCGTCGGGCGTCGCGCGACGACTGGCCCAGGACCGCGGCATCGACTTGCACCACGTCCATGGCACTGGGCCCAGTGGACGGGTCATGAAGTCCGATGTGCTGGCCACCAGCAGCGAACCTCCAGCATCGCCATCGCCCACCGCCATCGAGCCCGCTGCTGCCCAAGGCGGCATTCGACGTGAACGACTCAGCCCGCTACGGCAGCGAATTGCCGAGCGACTCGTGCTGGCGCAGCGCACCGCCGCCATGCTCACGACCTTCAACGAAGTGGACATGACCGAGGTCATCGCACTTCGGAAGCAATACAAGGACGACTTTCACGACCGGTTTGGCGTCAAACTCGGCTTTATGAGTTTCTTTGCCCGCGCGGTCGTGTCTTCCCTGCAGGAGTTCCCGGGCATCAACGGATGGATCGACGGCGACGAAGTCGAGTTGCATGACTATGTCAACCTCTCCGTGGCAGTGGGCACCGATCGAGGACTGGTGGTACCAGTCATCCGCAACGCCCACGAACTTGACTTCGCTGGCATGGAGCGGAGCATCGGCGAGCTCGCTGAGAAAGCCCGCACCGGTCGCCTCACCATGGACGACCTACAAGGTGGCACCTTCACCATCAGCAATGGCGGCGTGTATGGGTCGATGATGTCAACGCCCATTCTCAATCCACCCCAGTCGGGTATTCTCGGGCTCCATCGAATCTCCAAGCGAGCTGTTGAAGACCCCGACAACCCCGGGCAAATCGTACTGCGTCCGATGATGTACCTCGCCGTGTCCTATGACCATCGCATCGTTGACGGATCAGAAGCCGTTCGCTTCCTCGTCCACATCAAGGAGTGCATCGAAGCACCCCAACGCATGCTTCTTGGCATGTGATTTCCCGTGAAGCGGAGCCCTGCCATGCCAGCTGCCGCTGGACACGAACCAGTTCTCCTGACCGAAGTAGTCGAACTGCTCGCTCCACGCCCGGGCGATGTGATTCTCGACTGCACGCTTGGCCGCGCCGGCCATGCCGCCGCGTTGGCCGCAGCGGCATCAGATTGCACGGTATTGGGGTTGGACTTAGACGAGCACAACCTAGCCTGGAGCCGCAACCGGCTCGAAACGGCCGGAGTGCGAACCATCGTCGCTCACGAGAATTTTGTTCGAGGGCCCGATGTGCTGGCCGCCAACGAGTGCCAAGCCAATGTGATCCTGGCCGATCTGGGCTTTGCATCCAATCAGGTGGACGATCCCCAACGCGGATTGTCATTCATGAAGGATGGCCCACTGGACATGCGGCTCGATCTCCGTGGACCGGTCACAGCCGCGTCGCTGATCGCCTCCTTGCCCGAATCCGAACTGGCTCAGATCATCCGACAGCATGGCGAAGAACCATTTGCCGACCGTATTGCCCGAAAAGTTGCACAGGAGCGTCTCAGTCGGCCGATTGAAACCACGAGCCGTCTCGCGGAGATTGTCCGTGAGGCGTATGGCGTTCGAGCCCGCACCTCGCGCCAGCACCCTGCGACCCGCACCTTCCAGGCGCTTCGGATCGCAGTCAACGACGAGCTCGCAGCGTTGCAGACGCTGCTCGATCGGCTGACGCGGGCTTTGCACAACGGTGACAACTCCTGGCTCGCGCCGGCTGCCCGAGTGGGCATCATTTCCTTCCACAGTTTGGAGGATCGGCCGGTCAAGCGGTGCTTCGTCGACCTCATCAGACGCGGCCTCGCAGAAGACGTCTCCCGCGGTGCGGTTCGTGCGGGTGAGGTCGAAGTGTCTCGGAATGCCCGAAGTCGCTCCGCGCGGCTGCGAGTAATTCGGACGACATCGTAAAGGGCCTTCCCACGCAAGGATGCGTGCCGGGCCGGTTTGGATTCATGGAGCTTCTGTCGCAGGGATGCGTGAGGATGACCCAGGAGAATAAGTTCGCGCTGATTATTGGCTTCGCCCTCCTATTGGTCGTTGGCATTCTCGTGTCCGACCACTTGGCGGAGGTCGCCCGCGGTGCGCCAGCCAATCTGGCCGTCAAGGTCGACCCAATGGCCGCGCATCCTGCCGGTCGAATCGAATTCCAGCCACTGCTCGCAGCGAGATCCGCTCCCGAGGCAGACCCCCTCAACCTGACCAATGCCCCCGAGCCAGCAACCACTGGGACAGATCGGCTCCACGCCGTGGGGTTGCGCGAGACGCTCACCTCCATCGCCGTGACCTATTACGGGCAGCCCGAACTGGCCATGGCACTCGCTCGCCATAACGAACTGCCCAACCCCGACCGTCTGAAAGCGGGCGTGCGATTGATCATTCCGCCACAAGCATTGCTGCTCGACCAACAGTCAACCAATTCGGCACTGGCACCCCGTGACACAGCCGCGAACCAGCGTGACACGTTCACGACCTACACCGTGCGATCCGGCGACACGCTTTCAGAACTCTCGCAACAGTTGATGGGCTCCACGCGGGACATGAATCGGCTGATCTCTCTCAACCCCAAGGTGCTCTCCAACCCGGACGCACTCCGAGTGGGCATGGTGCTCCGCTACCCAACTCAGATCGCCGCCACGACACCATGAAGTCCCGACTGCTCGTGACGATTCTCGCGGCCATGCTCATTGGCCTAGCGTTGCTCTCGCTTCGTCAGCAGCGGATCGAAACCGTGCACAAAATGACCGATCTGCACCGCAGCATTGACCATCACCGCTCTACGTTGTGGTCGCTTCGCGCTACGATTGCCACGCAAACACGCCCCGCTGCGATCAGGACGACCGACCTGATTGGATGGAAGCCAGCGGTTATGAATGCCGTGCTGGAATCGAGTGTCGATGCAGACACCCCCTGACATTGCCATCCGACAGTGCGCCCGCATTCGCGGCTGGAGTTTGCTCGTACTGATCGTGTGCAGCAGTGTCCTGCTGACAATCCCGGCCCGCGTGGTGTGGCTGCAACAGGCTCCGAGCCCGCACCTCACCGCCAGCATCGAACGAAGCACATCACGCACGCGGCCGCTAGTACGCCGGGGAGATCTGCTCGATCGACGTGGTCGCCTTCTGGCAACATCCTCTGTCGGGCGGCGGGCGTTCATTGACCCAGCGCTGGTCACGGATCCCCCTACGCTTGGATCGCAACTGCATCAGGCCATTGGCGTATCTGGCTCCAGCGTGCAGCGGGTCATGGCTGGGCGAACGCATCTTCGATACGTCGCCTTGCCCGGACTCCTTGAAGATTGGCAAGTGCAGCGACTCCGCGCCCAGCCCATCAAGGGTGTGTATTTGGAGTCGGTGCCCATCCGGCAATACCCCCAGCAGTTTGGCGCCGCCTCACTGGTAGGCACTGTGGGCTACGAACACACCGGGCTTGCCGGAGTCGAGCACACCTTGCAAGATGATCTGGCTTCGACCACCGGACGCTTGGACACATTTCGCGATGCCGCCCGCCGCATGATGTGGGTGCCGCCAGACGGCTTTGATCCCGGCACCGATGGACAGGACATTCGCCTGAGCATTGATCTTGCCGTTCAGCAGAAGGCTCAAGAACGCCTCTCGCACGCGGTGTCTGAATTGGGTGCTGCAGGCGGTCGCTTGGTCGTCGTCGACCCCACCACGGGCGAGCTTCTCGCTGTTGCCCAAGCATCTCGAGACAACGCCTCGGATGCCGCCGCCACGCGCCTGCAGCGAATCCGATGCGTGAGCGACCCCTACGAGCCAGGCTCTACCTTCAAGCCATTTGTCTGGGCCGCCGCGACCTCGGCCGGGCTCGTGGGCGTCGATGAAGTCTTGCCGACCCCACGTTCGACTGGACACCGCACCACCTTTGGTCGGCTCATCCGAGACGCACACTACTACGGCCCCTCCACGTGGCGCAAGGTGCTCATCAAGTCACTCAACAGTGGCATGGCCATCGTGGCCGAGCGGATGACGCACGACTCCATGCAGCGGCTGGTCAGCCAACTTGGCTTTGGCCGAGTCAGTGGATGTGGACTTCCTGGCGAAACGGCCGGGCTGGTCACGCCCGATTCGAAGTGGTCCAATTACACACAAACTTCGGTCGCAATGGGACACGAGATCGGTGTCACGCCGATACAGATGGCCCAAGCCTTTTGTGTCTTTGCACGCGACGGCACGGTGCCTTCAGTCACAATTCGAGCCCGCTCCCAAGATGCGAGGATGGTCACTACGCGAATCTTCGAGCCCGAGGCTGCGGCCTTGACGCGACAGATCATGCACGAGGTCATGCTGCAGGGCACGGGCCGTCGAGCACGGTCGAGTCTGTACACCATGTTTGGAAAGACCGGAACTGCCCAGATGCCAAAAGCACGCGGTGGTGGGTATCACGAAGATCGCTACATCTCCAGTTTCATCGCCGGAGCACCCTTGGACAACCCGCAGTTGGTTGTCTTATGCGTCATCGAAGACCCCGACAAATCGCTGGGCGCGTACTACGGCGGTTCAACAGCCGGGCCAGTCGTTCGGGATCTCATCGACTACACACTGCCCTACTTGGGCATTTCCCCAGACATCGACACCCAAGCCCAGCCACCCGCCTGATCGTTTGATCGCGGCAAAGCTGCGCGGTGCGTGTTTGACAGCATTGAACGCCCCCTCAGTCGCTGCGTGACAACTCCCCCACTGTGTGGGGGAGCGGAATACGCTGTCATCGCCGCCAGCCTGGCCCTTGCGGGGACAACATCCCGGCCACATCTCGCGCTGCGCCACTGAGTATCGCTCCGCCGATCGCCACAACCAAGAACAGGATCGCGGCGAACGTCATGTCTATGGCGGCGAGCCAGCTAGCCGCAAGCATCGGCTGGCCCAACGCTACGGCCCGCACGACCCCGCCAGCGGCGCGCCGGTCGGCGCGTGCGCCTGCCAGTCGCCACCGGACAATCAGCCCGAGTATCACAACGGCAACCATTGGCCATACCAGTCGAACAGGATGAAACCCGTCGGGCCAAATCGACAAGCCAACAGCCGGACGCAGCCCCAAAATGATCGCAGTCATGATCAACCATCCCAAGACCACCATCGGGACGCCGCGAAGCGAGAGCACCGGCCGCTGATCGCTCAGGCGATGCACGCCCACAGCGGTGAGCAGCGTGATGCTCATGGTCACCCACACCGCTGCGGGCAGATCCATCCGCCAATCTGGTATGAGCATCAAGCCAGCTGCGACCGCGGCCTGCACGAGCAGTCCAGCGGCTGGGATGTAACGCGTCGCGGCCAGATGCACCAACAACAAGGTCGCCACCGCCAAAGCGGTAAACGAAGGATCGCGTCCCATGGCTGCAGCGGCGAAAAAGGCCAGCATCAGAGAGCCCACCGTAAAGATGATGCTCTGGGTCAGTGGGTACCCCCCCTGCGATGGGGAACGATCGCGGTGGCGGGCAAGCAAATCGTCAAGCCCGGCGGCAAAGCCCAACAGCGACACGGAGGCCGCCACTGCAGCGGTGACGTAGAGCCACGGGCGCATGGGAACCTCGATCACCTCGGTGTGCATCGAGATCACCGCAGTCAATGCGGTATTGCTCGATAAGCCCAGGGCAACACAGGCTCGAAGTCGTCGATCGTGATGGTCCGGCATGGTGCGGTCATCTCCTGCCACACGGTTGGCGAGGCGAAGGAGGTACGATAGCCCCCTTGCCCCCTCGTAGGGGGGACGCCTTCAGACTGGATCGTCCCGTGCACACTCCGACCGACTGCCCCAACACCCGAACCGATGCGACATCCCTTCGGATCGCCATGGTCGTAGCACAGTGGCACCCCTCAATAACCTCGGCCATGCAGGAGGCCGCCACGCAGGTGTTTTGTAAGGCTGGCGGGCACCCCGACAACCTCTTGATCATTCCCTGCCCCGGCGCCTGGGAACTGGCTGCTGCGTGTGGTGCGCTCACCACCAGACTCGATCCACCGCCCGAAGCCATCGTCGCCATCGGATGCGTCATCAAGGGCGACACTCCGCATAATCATTGGATCAACCACGGCGTGTGCACGGCGCTGGCGGACCTTGGTACACGAACAGGCATTCCCGTCTCACTTGGCCTGTTGACCTGCGACACTCTATCCCAAGCCCAAGCACGGGCTGGAGGTGCCAAGGGCAACAAAGGCGGGGACGCCATGACTGCTGCCATCGAATTGGCTGGAACACTGGGAGCACTCACTTGGAGCAGCGACTCGTGAACGATCGACACCAAGTTCGACGCGGCGCCCTGCTGGCGCTCTTTCAATTCGATGCCGGTCGGCTCAACGACACCGACGAAGTTCTCGAAGGATTGATTGCCGCAGACGTGCCTGAGCAACTTGCCGAGGAATCCCTTCGCGTCGCGCAATCCGTCTGGGAGGACCGCACCACCGGCGATGCCATCGTGTCGGAACTGGCACCAGAATGGCCCGTACATCGGCAGCCCAATGTCGATCGCTCCTTGCTGCGTCTGGCGACATGGGAAATCCGCACCGGTCACGCCCCGCCAAAAGTCGTCATCGATGAAGCTGTCGAACTCGCCCGTGAGTTCAGTACCGAACACTCCGGTGCCTTTGTCAATGGTGTTCTTGACCGGTACTGGAAACGACTCGACCAATCCGCAACGACTCCCACGGCGGACACGGACGGAGCCTTCTGAACATGGGCTTGTTCCGCGCCACGGCCGGTGCCATTCGTCGAGGACTGGGTCGCACCCGTGCAGCGATGGGCGGCTCGCTCGAGCGACTGCTCCGTGGCCGCAGGATCGATTCCGACACGATTGATTGCATCGAAACTCACCTCCTCGAGGCCGATGTCGGCGTATCGACCACTACGGCGATCATCACCGATCTTCGCGCCGATGCCAAGGCTGGGCGGATCGATCGTGGCGAGGACGCGCTGGCCTTTCTCCAGCAGCGACTTCGCCAGCGACTTGGGCAGCCCGAAGGGCTGCTGCCCGCGGACGATGGTTTGCAAGTCATTCTGGTTGTCGGCGTCAACGGAGTGGGCAAGACGACTTCGGTCGCCAAGATCGCGCACGCCCTGGTGCAGGACGGACGTTCGGTGCTGCTGGCAGCGGCAGACACGTTTCGAGCTGGCGCTGTCGAGCAACTGGCCACATGGGGTCAGCGGCTGGGCGTCGAAGTCATTCGAGGTCAGCCCGGCGGCGATCCGGCATCGGTCGTTTGGGATGCCACCGAAGCGGCGCTGACCCGAGACGTCGACGTCTTGCTGGTTGATACCGCCGGGCGAATGCACACCCAAGCTGGCTTGATGCGGCAGTTGGAGAAGATCCGGGGTGTGCTGACCAAACGCATCCCAGGAGCGCCCCACGAGACACTGCTGGTGCTGGACGCCACACAAGGGCAGAACGCCCTGGTTCAGGCCCGGCAATTCTCCGAAACAGCCGATGTCACCGGGCTCTTTCTGGCCAAACTCGACGGGACCGCTCGCGGAGGTATTGCCGTCGCGATCGCCAGTGAACTAGGGCTTCCAGTCAAACTCGTGGGCGTAGGTGAGCGGCCAGAAGATGTCGAACCATTCGATCCAGATGCCTTCGTCGCTGGCATGTTCTGACTCCGGGCGGTATCGTCCAGACCGTGCAAGGGCCACTGACGGCCATTCTGAGGCGACGTGGGTTTGCGGCGATGCTGGGCATCATCGGATGTGCTGCCCTCGCGCTGGCGGCGATCGCCCCCACCCCCGCTCATGCCGCCTCGCGGCGAGCCATTCCAGCATCCAGCGGCGACTCACTTGGTGGGCTGGTCTTACCAGTTGAAGCCCGCGATGGCGATCTGACCATTCGCGCCTTGAAGGGCTGGCACTGGCGAGTCAAAAGCACGCAGCGACTGGTCTTGCAAGGCGACGTCCGCATCGAACTGGCCGGATGGAAGTTCGAAGGCAACACCATCATTGTGTGGATTGAACGAATCCCATCTGACCAAGGCGTCGTGACGCAAGTGGCCGTGTGGGTGCCCGATGCCACGGCGCACACCGCAGCGGCGGGCAGCGGAACCAGCGGCGACAACTTGCTGGTCGTCGGATCCATTCGCGGCGAAACCGTGATGGACACGGCGGCACTGTCCCCACGTGTTCCTCGCGAACTCGATGGGCTCATCCAGCGGGCAGATGACCGCCTTGCCGACTACGTCGACTCACTCCTGCACACCACACCGATACTGGAATCACACCCGACCGTCGTGGCGCAGCCCGATATTGAATCAGACTTCGTCCCCACGCCCGGGGGCGCCATGATCCCAAGTGCCGTTCGCGTCCCAGGGACCCCTGGCAGCACGAAAGGCTGGCTGCAACGACCTGGCGCCACGCTTGATTTTAGCGCCGACCATGTCACGGTAGATAAAGAGAACGGCGAAACACGAATTCTGGCCGACGGCAATGTAGTCATCCACTACCGACCTCGGCGGCGAAGCGATCAACTGGGCGCCCTTCGAATGAGTTCCGAACGCATGGTGCTCTACATGGTCAGCGACGATGTCAATGACTCAGTCACGAGCATGGAAGCTAATGACGTCAAGGGCGTCTACCTCGAAGGCGCCGTCGTAGCAGAATCTGAGCGGGACGACTACACCGTCCGCGCGCCCCGCATGTACTACGACTTCCAGATGGACCGGGCCATCATGCTCGACGCCGTACTGAGGACGTACGACCGCAAGCGGCGCATTCCCGTCTATGCCCGCGCCGATGAACTCAAACAGATCGCTGAAGATCAGTGGAAAGGCACCGGCGTCAAGGTGTCCGCATCGTCCTTTGCGGTACCGACCCTAGCCATTGGCGTTGAGCATGTGACCATCACCAAGGTTCCCGGCAGTGTCAATACTGGTGGAGGCTTGACCGAATCACACATCGAAGTCGAAGGCGTGCACAACACCATTGAAGCTGGCGGCGTGCCCTTCTTCTACTGGCCGTATTTCAAGGGCAACCCCAGCGACATGCCTTTGGTTGGACAATCAACGAGCTTTGAGAATTATCGGGGCATGGGCGTCGAGTTCCAGTGGAATCTGTTGACGCTTCTGGGACTTGAATCGCCTCACGGCGATTCGGTCACGCTCGAAACGTCTGGGTACTCCAAACGCGGTGTGGCCCTTGGCCTTAATTGGGCCTTCAGCCGACCCGGCGACGTTGGTGGCCTCGATGTCTGGGGCATCCATGACAGCGGCAGCCAGCGGCTGGCTACAGGCCTGACTCAGGAAGTCCCAGAGACATGGCGTGGCATTGCCACTTGGGACGACACCATCGACATGGGCAATGACTGGATCATGCAGTCGCAGATATCGCTGATTTCTGACGCCACCTTTGTCAGCGCTTGGCGAGACACCGACTTCCAGAACCGACGCGAATACGAAACCTCGTTCTACGTCAAGAAAGATAAGGACGGCACGTCTCGCTCATTCTTGGTCGACTACTCGCCCAATCCGTATGTGAGTAATAGTTGGCTCCTAGCCTCCCAGGGCTTCCAACTGCAGCAGTTCCCCAAGTTCTTTTACCGAAAACTCGGCACCGACCTCTTCAAGACATTGACTTGGAGCGGCGACGTGTCCTTCAACCGATTCAAGGCCATCATGCCCGATGGCACCGCCGATGAGAACGGCATCACCCCGAGAGTTTTCCAAGGCCCCGATGTTGCCTTCACTTCCACCGACAACGTCTCGACGGCGCTGTCACAAAAAGGCATCGGTATCGATTGGGCGACGCGTGTGACCAGCACACACCACCTGACCATGCCCTTGGACGCAGGCCCTGTTGAAATCACGCCCTTCGCCTCTGGCCAGATCCAGAACTTCTTCCAGAACAGCACGTCCATGCCCGGTGCCGAATTGCCCAACTTCCGTGGTCTTGGCGGTGTGGGTGTGCACGCAACCACCACCACGCAACGGGTCTACAACGATGTGCACAGTGACACTCTTGGCATTCACCGTCTTCGGTGGCTGATTGAACCATGGGTGCGGGGCTGGACTTCGGCCGCGAATTTCAATCCCACCGAACAACCAGACTATGAACCATTCATCGACGCCAGCGCCAGAGGCAGTGCCATACAGATGGGAATGCGACACAAGTTCCAAACCCAGCGAGGCGCCGCAGGACGCTGGTACGACGCCGATTGGGCAAACCTCTCGGTGGCGGCGACATTCAGTACGCAAGATGCAACCCGTCGATGGTTCACGCCACGATGGAATGAGTCCAACCCACTGCTGTCATCGTTTGGAAACTTCGTCCGGGGCACCTATGAAATCAGTCCCGCAGAGGCCATCACCTTCACGGGCGAGGGTACGTGGGATCTTGATCTCAACGGCTTTACACGCGGCGCGGTGGCGCTGAATATCGACCACTCCCCACGACTCCGAACTGGCTTGTCCTATCGGTACTTCGAAGTCCCGGACGA
>CAZGFN010000002.1:0-36750 GCA_964524945.1 uncultured Isosphaeraceae bacterium | reverse complement strand
TCAAAGCCGCCCGCGGCCAGATGCTCGGCGTGCCGATCGTCTATGAGATTTCCAAGCTCTACACGCTCAGACTCTCGCCCCAGTACAACTTCTCAGAGCAGGACTTCCAGAAGTTCTCCGCCGTCCTAACGCGACGACTGGCCGACTTTGACCTCATGTTCTACATCAATTACGACGAGATCCGAGGCGAAACCGTCGGTGGGGTGCGAATCGCCAACCCCAAATTCTGATCATCACTCCTGGGTCGCCTCATGGAGTCGATGCAAAGCCGCCAAATCGAGTTGCTCGCATCGCTGTTTGGGTTCAATCCCAGCACGCTCAACCACAGCCGCCCCCAGCACGCCGCCCAGTTGCTTTCGCCGCGTCGTAAACAACTTCGTGACAAAGGCCCCAAACGCATTGGTGTGGTCGCCGGCGGATCCATTTGGTGTGATCGACACCATGGCACTGACAACTTTGGGGGCAGGCCAAAAACAGCTCGCTGGAAGCACGGCGATTCGTTCAACAGTCGCTAAGTCTTGCACGATGATGCTCAAGGGTCCCCAGCCCTTAGTGCCAACCTCAGCGACCAGGCGGTCGGCAACCTCCCGCTGGATCGTGACACACTGGCCGACGCACGCGGCGTGGTGCATAAGCAGTTCGGCCATCAGTGGACTGGCGACCTGATAGGGAAGATTGGCCACCAACCGAAACGGGCGACCGCCGATGGCTTCGACCACCGCATCGGCCAAACGGCGACCCTTGGCCAAGCAGTCGCCCCGCACCAGCGTGATGTGCTCGCCCACCCTTCCCTGCACGAGATCGGCCAGGTCCCGATCGATCTCGACAGCAATGACCGTCGCCCCCCGCTCGAGCAATGCCTCGGTCAGCGTCCCGGTCCCGGGCCCCACTTCCAACACGACATCGCCCGTGGCAACACCGGCGGCATCAACAAGCCGGCGCAGTTGATTCTGATCGTGCAGGAAGTTCTGGCCGAACCGATGGCGTGGGCGTAACCCGCGTTCATGAAGCAGCGATTTGATCTCGCCGAGTGTTTGCATGCCGCGCCTGCAATCAGGCCTTGCCTTGATACTCGCCCGTCTCGGTACTGATTCGCACCCGCTGCCCATTCTCAATAAAGGGCGGCACACGAACGCGAGCGCCCGTCTCAACGGTCGCTTCCTTGAGTTGATTGGTCGCCGTGGCGCCCTTGGGCTGGGGTGCCGTCTCGATGACTTCCAACTCAACCGATGCTGGCAAATCTACGCCTAGGGCACGACCGTCAAAGATCATAATGGTGCACTCAAGATTCTCGACGAGCCACTGGCAATCGGACCCGAGGAGATCGCCGTCGATCTCCAACTGATCGAAGGATTCCTGATCCATAAACACGAACGGACCTTTGCCATGACCGCTTCCGTCATAGAGATACTGCATGGCACGTCGGTCGATCGATACGTCCTCCAACTTGTCGCTGGAGTTCAATCGATTCGTCTTGATCGTGCCAGTGTCGACGTTTTTCATTTTAGCCTGCACATAGGCAGGCCCCTTGCCCGGCTTGACGTGGTCGGTATCGAGCACGACCTGCAGTTGTCCCTCGAAGAGTAGTGCTTGCCCCCGCTTCAAATCTGTTGCTTTGATTGGCACGTCGTGTCTCCTAGTCTGCGCGTCAACGCGCGGTGGCTTCCGCGCGGGTTTCACGCAGTACTGTAACTTTGATTTCGCCTGGGAAGGTCATTTCATCTTCAACACGGCGTGCAATGCGATCCGCGATGACGAATGCTTCGTCATCCGTAACACGACCCGAGTCGACCATGACGCGAATTTCACGGCCGGCCTGAATGGCAAAGGCCTCGCGGACCGATCCACTCTCTTTGGCAATGGTTTCGAGTTGTTGCAATCGCTGCACATACATTTCCATAGACTCACGTCGAGCGCCTGGCCGCGCCCCCGAGATGGCGTCAGCGGCCATGACAATTGGCGTGTACACGCTCGTCGATGGAATATCAGTGTGGTGCCCACCGATGGCATTGAGTACTTCCTCACGACTCTCCCCATGACGTCTGGCGAACTCCATGCCGATAGCGGGATGACCCCCTTCCATCTCATGGTCCATGGCCTTGCCGATGTCATGCAGGAATCCACAGCGTCTGGCAAGTGTGCCGTCCAACCCCAACTGATCGGCGATGACCTGACTGAGGTAAGCCACTTCAACCGAGTGGCGCAGCACGTTCTGCCCAAAGCTGGTGCGGAAGTGCAACTTGCCCATCGCCTCGATGATCTTGGGGTGCAAGCCACGCATCTTCGTTTCGACGACGGCCTCGTTGCCCCTCTCGACAATGCGTTCTTGCATGTCCTTTTTCACGGTGGCAACCATTTCCTCCACGCGGGAGGGGTGCACGCGTCCATCGGCCACCAAGCGAGACAACGCCTCGCCAGCGATGGCTCGGCGAACTGGGTCGAAGCAGGACACGGAAATGATGCCAGGTGTGTCGTCCACGAGCACGTCGGCACCCGTGGCCTGTTCGATGGCTCGGATGTTGCGACCTTCACGACCGATGATGCGGCCCTTCATGTCGTCTGAAGGAATCTTGACCGAACGAACTGTGGTTTCCGCCACATGTTCGCCTGCAAATCGTTGAATCGCCATGATGGTGATTTCACGGCTCTCCTTGCGAGCGTCGGCTTCTGACCTTTCAATGATGGTGCGGCGAAGGTGGGCCCCTTCCTCTTCGCTGAGTTCAGTGACCCGCTGCATCAATTCCGTGCGGGCCTCATCGACGCTCAGTTCGGCGACTTCGGACAGTCGCTGTGTAATCGTTTCGTCCCGTGCGTCGAGCGCATCGTGACGATCAGTGGCCTCGTTCTCTCGCTTCTGAACGGCTGACTGCCTTTTGTCCAACGATGACTCGCGGTCGGACAGTCGAGTCATCGATGCCTCCAACGAGTCCTCTCGCTTGGACATGCGGTTCTGTCGTTCCTTGAGTTCCGCCCGCCCCTCGGCAACCTCCTGATCGACCTTGGCCTTGCGTTCGGTGGCCGCTCGCTCGGCGTCCAGTTCGGCCCGCTGTCGTACCGAGTCGGCTTCAGAATCTGCGGCTCTTCGGATCGCGCCAGATTCCTGCCTGGCGGCACCAAGCACAGACCCGGTCAGGACACGAATCGCCACAACCGCCAAGATGCCTCCGACGAGCAAACCCGCCAAGGCCGTTGAAGCAGCGGTCCAATAATCAAAGGCCAAGATGTGCACGCCGTCTGTCGGCATGGTGAGCTCCCTCATTGGGCCCAACCACTTCGCCTGCGCACCGTCTCCGGTGGTAGGTCACGACACCCACTGGCCGACATTCCGTCCATCCACCCCCCTTGGGGCTGTGGATGGAGATCCGGTGACCAACGTGGTCGCCGGTGTTGGTACGACCCGCATGATGCGAGTCGCCCCCCTTGTACCCCCGAACATGCCCGGTGTGGCCCAAATAACGGGCCTTGAGGAAACGGAATCAGATCTATCAGCCTCCGAGGGAGGCTGCCGGCCAACGTGGCCGATGCAATCGGTCCAGCCCGTGTCGTGGAAGAGGCCGGCCGTGAAATCAGGCGTTACAGGTTCGAATCGAATCTGCTTGGCCCGTCACTTGTTCGAAGTAGACACTATAACGAACCCCCGACTCCCAATGCCCCTTCAACGGTCCATTTCGCGACTTGCCACCCCGCTCCGGGCGAATGCCCTTCTAGAGCGTCTGGTGCGGACTGGGTCGAGACGAAAACGGCATCAGTTGGCCCGAAGTCTCTTTCTGGGCATCTTGGTAGCTACCACCGCCCTGTCGGTGCTGCTGACAACCAGCCTTGGTGGGCAGATTGCCCAGCGGAGTCTGGCCGTGGGTGGTGCTGGCATCTTCGAACTGGTGGCCTTCATTGAGATCGCGGCGATCTGCATCCTGACTCCCATTTTCATGGCGGGCTCAATTGCTCAGGAAGCGTCACCCCGAACGTGGGACATTCTGCTCACGACGCCAATGCGAGCGCCAGGCATCGTGCTTGGCAACCTGCTCGGGCGGGTCATCTTCGTGCTGGCCCTCATTGTGGCGGGGCTTCCCATCCTGCTGTCGCTGCAATTCTTCGGCGGCGTACAACCACGTTCGGTGCTCGCCGCGACAGTCATTGCCGCGGGCACGGCCGTGGTGGTAGGTGCTGCTGCGGTCATGCTTTCGGCAACCCGCACTGGCGGACGCCGCGCGGTACTGGGCTACTTTGCGGGCGTCATCATCGCCTTGGCCGCCACCGCAATTGCGGACCAAATGCTGCAGCAATCTGCAGTTGGCATTGCTGGTGCAACGACCACAACGATCGCCACACCACTCAACCCGTTCCTGACGCTTCGCGCCGTGCTACAGCCCGGGCAAATCATCGCAATGGCGCCTCCTCAGGCGGGCTCGCTCGCACGGTTCTGGCTGGGCAGCCCCGTATGGGCCTTTCTGGCCGCCAGTGGACTGGCCACCGTGGTCATGCTGGGCTGGGCCACGCTTCGCGTGCGGCTGCTCGGACCAATCATGGGAGGCGGGGGCGTGCAGACCAGCGGCCGAAAGCACCGCCCGATCGGTCGGCACCCCATCGCGTGGCGAGCCGCCTCGGGCCGCCCGCAGAGCGTCATTGACAACGTGGCGCGATGGGCTTGGGGCGGATTGTGCCTCGCAGCCGTGGCCGTCGTCTTGCTGCTGGGAGGCATGCCGAGATTCAGTCCATCGATCACCGCGGTACTGCTCGAGGCCATCCTGATGGTGCAGATCGGCGTAGCGGTACTTGCTGCAGTCACTATTTCAGGTGCCGCGGTCACGACCGATCGCGAACAGGGCACGCTCGATTTGTTGTTGACGACGCCCATTCAACCTGGGCCGTACCTCTGGGGCAAACTTCTAGGCATTGCTGGAAGTCTGCTGCCGCTGCTACTCGCCCCCATTGTCAGCCTTGGCATCATCGCCATAGTCGCCGCGACCTCAACTCCGGGCCAACTGCTCCCATCCGGTCAGGAGGAAGTTGCATGGGGCGGACTGCTCGGGCTGGCCATTTCACTGGCGCCATTTCTTGGATTCTGCATCGCCATCGGATTGCAGTGGTCGCTGCGGTGTCGTGGCAGCATTTCAGCTGTGTCGATTGCCACAGTGATCTGTCTATTGATCATTGCAGCAGTGGGCCTGTGCGCTGCGCCCGTGTCCCGCACGCCGATACTGGGGCCATTTGTCGTAGCGATGTCACCTGGCCCCTCACTTCTGACCGCCTTCAATCCCAATGAATGGGTTGGCGGCCCCATGCTGGGCATCTCAGCGTCCATGCAGTTGCTCGTGGCAGGCATCTTGGCCGCCGCCGCATGGTCTGTCCTCACGTGGATGATGCTCCGCACGACGATGCGCACCTTCATCTTCACCATGCGCCGCCTCGCCGGAACAAATTGACCGCCGATTATTGCGTTACACCAAGATCGAACTGGGATGTTCGATAAGTTCGCGGAAACTGGCAAGCCAACGCGCTGCGGTGGCGCCGTCGACGACACGGTGGTCGTTGCTCAGCGTGGCGTTCATCTCGAGTCCAACGGCGAGTTCTCCGTCGCGCACGACGGGCTTCTCAAGCGTCGCGCCCACAGCAAGGATCGCGCTATTGGGTGGGTTGATGATGGCCGTGAAGTTATCCACGCCAAACATGCCAAGATTGGAAATCGTAAACGTCGCGCCGTCCATCTCCTCGACGCTCAACCCGTAGGTGCGGGCCTTCTCGGCCAGCGCCCGCGTCTCGGCGGAGATCGCCCGAAGGCTCTTGTAGTTGGCATCGCGAATGACCGGAACGACCAGCCCACCACCGCGTTCCTCGGGAAGGGCTACGGCCACGCCGATGTGCACGCGATCGTGGTAGACAATCGCATCGCCATCCCACGAGGCATTCATGAGCGGGTTGCGGTGCATCGCCAAGGCACAGGCTCGCACCAACAAATCGTTGACGCTGAGTTTGATCTCTCGATCGGCCAGATCGATGTTGAGTTTCTTGCGCATGGCCGACAACTCATCCATCGCAAAGGACATCGTCACCTGATAGTGCGGGATCTCCTGCTTGGACTGCACCAATCGCCGCGCAATGCTCTGCCGCATATTTGAAACCGGCTCGCGACGATCGTCCTGACTCACCACCAAAGGCGCCGCACGAACAGGTGTTGCTGGAATGGCCGATGCGGCCGGCGATGCCTTGGCAAGATCCACAACTTCCCCCCGCGCCGATGGAGGGATGGCCGCGCGGGTTTCTTCGCCAGCACCCACAGCGGCGAGCACATCACGCTTGATAATCCGTCCACCCGGACCGGAGCCTTGCAGGCTTGCCAGATCGACGTGGTGTTCTTCAGCCAATCGACGCGCTACTGGCGTCACCTTGCGGTGGCCGTCGTGCGCTGGTTGAAAGTCCTCGTCCGGCGAGGGTACGACGGGTTGGGCCGCGCCGGTAGCTGGCGCGGCATCCCCGGACGATTCATCTTCTTCCAGTAGTACAACCACGACTGTCCCGACGTCGACAGGCGTCCCTTCCGCCACGACGATCTTGGCGACAATTCCGTCGTCAAAGGACTGCATTTCCATCGTAGCTTTGTCGGTTTCGACATCGGCGAGTACATCGCCTGCGCTGATCTCGTCGCCCTGGGCAACATGCCACTTGATGATGGTGCCTTGCTCCATCGTGTCACTGAGTCGGGGCATGGTGATGTCGATGGTCATGCAATTGCTCCGAATTAGGCGTTGTACGTCACGCCGCGCACCGCCTGGCAAATCTTGTGCACATTGGGGAGCATCTCCTGCTCCAAATTCCACGCGTACGGGGCAGGGACATCATCGCTGTGCACGCGATAGACATGGTTGTCCAAGTCATCAAAGCACAAACGATGCACTTGAGCGGCCACTTCGCTGCCAATCGATGCAAAGGACCACGACTGGTCGACCACGACGCATCGATTGGTCTTGCGTACCGACGCGATAATCGTGTCAATATCTAGCGGCTTGATGGACCGCCCATCGATGACTTCGCAGTCGATCCCCTCTTTGGCCAATGCCTCGACCGCTTCGAGGCAAAAGTGCACTGCCCGGCCAAATGACACGATCGTGCAATCGGCGCCCTCCCGTACCACCACCGCCTTGCCAATGGGCACGGTGTACGGCTCCTCTGGGACCTCGCCTTCCATCGACAACATCCGCTCCGACTCTAGGCAGAACACTGGATCATCGGATTGAATGGCCGAGGTCAACAGGCCCTTGGCGTCGTAGGGTGTCGAGGGAATAATGATTTTGATGCCCGGCACGTTGGCATAGAGCGATTCGACGCACCAAGAGTGAGTCGACCCAAGTTGCCCACCGGCACCATTGTTGCCACGAAAGACAATCGGGCAGCCAAACTGGCCACCGCTCATGTAGAGCATCTTCGGGGCATTGTTGAGAATCTGATCGGCGCACACCAAACTGAACGACCACGACATAAACTCGACGATCGGCCGCAACCCCACCATGGCCGCTGCAATGCCGATGCCCGCAAAGCCAGTCTCGGAGATTGGTGTGTCGATGATTCGTTTCGGGCCAAACTCCTCAAGCATGCCCTTGCTGACTTTGTAGGCACCGTCATACTGCGCCACCTCTTCACCGATCAAAAAGACCCGCTGGTCGCGGCGCATCTCGTCGGTCATCGCTTCGCGGAGCGCGTCTCGAAAGTGAACTTCACGCGCCATGGCCACGCTCCTGATCACTCGATCGCTTCTGTAGAAATGATGGTATGGACGTCCCGGTATATGGCCCCCACGGATCGACGTAGACATCGTGATACAACTCTTCGAGTCCAGGCTCTGGAGAATTCTTGGCCCACTCGACGGCCTCACGAATATTCTGACAAACCTCCTTGCCCATCGCCTTGAATTCGTCCCGGCTCAGATGGCCAGCGGCGTCAAGATAGGCGGCCATTCGGTCGATGGGGTCTTCGAGTTCCCACTTGGCCTCTTCTTCGTGTGTGCGGTACTTGCGTGGGTCTGACACAGAGTGGCCCTTGAAGCGATAGCACCGCATGTCCACAAAGATGGGCTTGGATGTGTCGCGGCACCGGTCGACCAGCGGCTTCATGTCGCGGTAGACCTCAATAATGTCCATGCCATCAATAACCGCTGATTCCATGTCGTAGCCAGCGGCTCGGTCGCAGATCTGCCCGCCAGCGGCGGTACACCGTTCGATGGCGGTGCCCATCGCGTACTGGTTGTTCTCGACGATAAAGATGACCGGCAGACTCAACACGGATGCGAGATTCATCGCCTCGTGCACGGCACCTTGGTTGATCGCCCCATCTCCCATGAAACACAATGTGACGTGCTTGTTGGTTCCGCCATCCATGACTTCGTCGCGGTACTTGGTGGCAAATGCCAGGCCAGCCCCGAGCGGGCCTTGGGCACCAACGATGCCGTGGCCGCCATACATGTGGTGCTCGGCATCGAAGAAGTGCATCGATCCGCCCTTACCTTTGGCACACCCGCCGATGCGACCAAAGAGTTCGGCCATGCCAACCTTGGGGTCCAGCCCACGAGCCAAGGCGTGTCCGTGATCGCGATAGGCCGTAATCACTGGGTCGTCTGGACGGAGGGCCGCAATGCACCCCACGGCCACGGCTTCCTGACCGTTGTAGACGTGCAGAAAGCCACCAGCGAGTTTGTTCTGGTAGGCCTGCATGGCCCGAACCTCAAATTCGCGGATCAGCATCATGTCGCCAAGCCATGACACGAGGGTCTTGACATCTGGCAACGGTGCCTGCGAGGAACGAGGCGTTGACACCGATTCGGTTTTCTGTGTGTCAGTCATTGTGGTCATGAGTCGTAAGAAGGCCCAGTATACCCCCACGAACCGAACCCTCAGATCAGTCGATCACCACAGTGACCTCGGCCGTACGAGCGGGGGCGACCGCGGTCTCCCATGACCGGCGGTACATAAATGGCAGGGTGGCGGTTCCCGCCTTCACGCCGCCAATAGCCCACCGTTCCATCCCCTGCCCACCGACTCGGTCGCTGGGCGCACTGGCATCCAAGGCCGTAACGGAAATGCCTGTCATACCAGTAGCGTGCATACGATCCAAGGTCCAGGAATATCCCGTTCCTGCGGTCCAAGGAAGTTCCAGCGTCGTAGTTCCACCCACTGCCACAGTGATGGTTCGGTGCAGCATGTCAGCATCCGCGGCTCGATTGGCCGAGCACCCACCACCAATCAGAAGGCAGGCCCCCGCTGCCACCGCCAGTCCACCTGTGCATTGAACCATCAACAGTCCTCCAAAGGGGCCGCAGTGCCTCAGGTTCCCCACATTCAGGTCTGGCAGGCTGCCAAACGCAGGTGGCAGGACTCGAACCTGCAACCTTCGGTTTCGTAGACCGATGCTCTATCCAATTGAGCTACACCTGCTACGGGGATGCCCTGAGGGCGGCGCAGGGCGAAAGGTATCGCCCCGGCCCCACTCCGACAAGGTCTACCGACGGCTGGGCCTGGTGATTTGGTTGACGAAGACCAGACCTTCTGCGATACTCCCCGATTCCGATACGGTCCCACGGTGGGCCCGGTCGGTCGTGCTGGAGACCCACAGTTGCCAAACACACCCGCTCGCAAGAAGCAAATCCGCCAGGATGAACACCGCCGTGCCCGCAATCGCTGGCGTAAGGGAATCGTCAAGGCGCACACCAAGGACGTCCTCAAGGCCATTCATGATGGCGATGTGGCGGCGGCCGAGGAAGCCTTCAAGCAGGTCCAGAAGGCCGTCGACCGGATCAGTACGACCAGCACGATGCACCGCAATCAGGCCGCTCGTCGCAAGAGCCGTCTATCCAAACGCATCAAGGCCATGAAACAGGCGTAGTGGTGTAAGTCAATCTCACGAATTTCTCGACCTGGTCCCTGACCAGGTCGCGTTCTTTTTCAGACACTGTGCATCGCATGCCTTCGACTTCCCACGCCACAGACCATCCACCCGTGTTGCCTCCACTGGGCGATCGCCCACTGCCAACGCTCGTGGCACTGCTGCCCTTCTTGCTTGTGCTGGAATACATGTTGATCACCAGTGGTGACGCTTCAACGGCCAACCGCGTACTGGCGCACGAACGCATTGGCGAAACCCTGCATTTCTTTGGCCTTTCACCGATCTTCATTCTGCACGGGACCGCGCTGCTGCTCACCGCCGTACTGTTGATTTGGCAAAGCCTGTCTCAATTGCCCTGGCGCATGGGCGTCTTCGAGCCGGTGCAACTGGTTGTCGAAGGCATCATCGGCGCCGCACCACTGCTCGCGGGCGCCGCCTTTCTTGGCTCGATGCAGTCGACCCCACTGACCGGTCCAGTCGTATCGCCCACAACGACCCTCGATCTCGTTGCAGTCGCCATCGGCGCCGGGCTGTCTGAAGAATTTCTCTTTCGCATGGTGGGTATTCTGGCGGTGCACGCTCTGCTCACCGATGTCTTCAAGGTGCGTCATAGCGCATCGACCATTATCGCCGTCCTGGCCACCGCCGCAGCCTTTACCCTCTATCACGACCCAAGCAGCATGCCAGATACGACGGTGGCCTTCGTCGCGGCCGCTGGCGTGTACCTCGGAGCGCTCTACGTCCTGCGAGGATTCGCCGTCGCCGTCATCGCGCACATCGGCTACGACTTGGTGGCGCTATTGGGTTGAGGCGCACTCACTCTGGTCATGCAGTCAGAATACAGCGGTTCCTACCGTGAGGGCCTGGACGCAACGATTGGGGCACTACACCGCGCACTCCTGACCGGACTCGGCCGATCGATACATCGCCTCGAGTACCCGCTGCACGTCACGACCATCCTCGGCTGGCGGGCCGCTGGTCGATGGGCTGCTGCAGTTGGCGTTGAAGCAGGCGTGTTCCCGTTGAAATGCTGTGCCCCAACCCTCACCGTCTGGAATCGGGTGGGTGACGTCGACGATCTCGCCATCCAGTTGAGTCCCGATCAACACGCTGTTGCCCCAGATGTCAAAGTGCATCGACCCACGTTCGCCAAAGAGCGTCACGCCGTCGGCAATCGTGCCGTCGGGAAGGTGCGACGCCCAAGCCGTTTCCAGCGTGACGGTCATTCCACCGGCGCAGCGAAGCATGGCCGCCGCGCCGTCGTCGACGTCGAAGACGCCATCGGGGTTCGGAGGACCAGCCCACATATCGGTGAACTTGTATTCGTACGCAGGCGCGCCAAAGCAACTGCTCGTGGCGGCCGATACACGTTCGACCGCCGGTCGGTCGGTGAGGTGCAGAATCAAGTCCACCAAGTGCGGGCCAAGATCGATCAGCACACCCCCACCGCTGGTCGCCTTGTCGGTGAACCAGCGGCCAAGGCCCGGGATGCCCCGACGCCGCAGCATGACGGCCCGCGACTGATAGATCTTCCCGAGCCGCCCGGCGGCGATGTGCCGACGCGCGGCCACCACCGTGGCGGCGAACCGACACACAAAGCCGATCTGCAGTGTGCGTCCAGTCCGATCGCGGGTTGCGATGACCTCGTCGCACTGATCCGAAGACATCGCCATGGGTTTTTCTAGCAAGACATCACATCCTGCTTCCATCGCCTGCATCGCCAAGGGCGCGTGATACAGGTTGGGCACGGCCACCACGACGGCGGTGACGTCGTCGGAGGAGAGCATGGCCTCGCTATCGCTCCATGCCTTGGCGCCAAAGGCCGCCGCTGCATCGGCCGCCTTGTCCGCGTCGATGTCATAAAATCCAACGACCTGATGGCCCAGATCCTTGAGGGCCTGCGCGTGCACGCGGGCGATGGACCCAGCGCCGAAAATTCCAATCCCGACGGTCATGATTCGAACTCCTCTTTCATCCCTTTGGGCATGGCCCGCACCGTAGCATGATCATCGTGACGGCAGACACACACGACGGCGTACTGATCATCGGCGGCGGCGTCATCGGGCTGAGCATCGCCGAGGCCCTGCAGCGCCACGATGTGCCCGTCACCATTCTCGACGCCTCGATCGGTTCAGTGCAGGCCTCGCAAGGCAATGCCGGGCAAATTGCCCCTGGCCATCCGCCGATTCCGTCGCCAGCGGTGCCTCCACGGGCGTTGTCGATGCTGCTGGATCGACGCAGCCCGCTCTACATCCCACCGCGACCGAGTATGTCGCTGGCCCGCTGGCTTCTGGCCTTTCGACGCGCGTGCCGACCCACGCAGTACGAACACGCCATGAAGGTGCTGGGCGCGATGTCCCATGACAGTCGCGACGGCTTTGATCGCCTGTCGGAGTCACTCAATGCTGGCGACCTCCTACACGAGGTGGGTGTGACAGACTTCTGGCGCACGGAGCAAGGACAGGCTGATGCGATGGAGGAAACACAATGGATGGAGACGCTGGGCTTTGAAGTGGAGCACCTCACCGGACAAGCCCTTCGCGCACGCGATCCAAGTTGGAGCGACTCGGTGCTCGGGGCGGTCATTCATCAGGATGGGCTGGTTGTCGATCCCGCCGCCTGGCTCACATCGCTCCAAACCAAGGTGCTCGCCGATGGCGCCACCCTGTGCGAGCACGTGACGGTCCGTGACATCCAACGATCCCACGGCACATGGAACGTGATGCTGGGAGATGATCGCACGGTGACGTCTGGGAAACTGGTGTTGTGCGCGGGGAGTTGGACGCCGCCGCTGGCGCGGCATCTTGGCATGCGAATCCTCATGGAACCTGCCAAGGGCTATCACTCCATGGTCACCATGGACACCCCTCCACGGCTCGCTGGTGTGCTGCGAGAGTCAAAGATCGCCATCACGCCGCTCAACGGCATGGTTCGCATCGCCGGGACGCTTGAACTCTCGGGCCTCAATCACCGGCGCATTGGCACGCGGCTTGACCAACTCATCACCGGCGCGCGGCCGTACCTGCCTGGGCTTGTCAAGGCCAATGTCCAGACGAACTGGTGTGGACTTCGCCCGTGCACGCCCGACGGGCTTCCCATCATCGGCCCTGTGCCCGACGCGCCCAATGCGTGGATCGCCACCGGACACGGCATGATGGGTCTCACGCTGGCACCGGCCACCGGCGAAGTGATCGCGGCGGACATACTTGGCCAGCCCCTCCCGGAGTGGGCCCCTGCGATGCGACCCTCCCGCGCCTAGCCAACTGTTTCGCGGTAGATCACACCACGGTTCTGCAACTCGGTAAAGAGTGTCTCAATCACGTCGTCGTTGTCGGCCAGACGTTCGGGGGCGTAAACGCCCGGTTCGCTGATGACGCCCCGTTCAATCAGCCGCGCGATAATCGTCGCAGGGAAGGCCGTGGTTCGGGCCATGCTCGTCCAGCCAGTCTTGGGGTCCAGTTCGTCATAGAGTTCCCACGTCATGGTGGTAGGCACGCCATCGACGTCCCCTCGGGCCTCTACGCGGAGCACCGTAATGTCCACTTCGTCCGGCTCGTAGGCCCACTTGGGAAAGAGCGCCGCGCAGGTGACCTCGCGAGGCGTGACCACCCCATCGCCAACCTGCAGGGGCTCATTCGAAAACAACCCCGTCTCCCGCATGGCCCACACCAAATCGCGATGCCCGGGATACCGCAGCGTCTGTTCAACCATATTTGGAACGTCGAGCGTTTCGGTCAGGCTGCGGAGACCATCTGTATTGAATGCTTCCAGCGTGCCCACTTCGGGAAACTCGAGCATGACCGATCCGCTGAGCGCCTCGCGAGTCACCAGTTGGCCGTCCTGGATAATCCGAGCCGGACGGGTGTACTCCTCAATGACGTCAAATGGGCTGAACCCGGCCTTGTACAACCAAGGCAACTCTGGGTGCTTGGGAAGTCCGCCGACTCGCATTTCAATGGATCGGCAGGGATCGAGCCTCCTGGCCGCCAAGCCAGCAAGCAGATTGGTCATCCCAGGGGCCACCCCGCAGTCCACCACCGCCACCGAACCACGTTCATGGGCCAGCGAATCGAGCGACCAAGCGTCCTCGGGAGTAAATGTGATGTCGCAATAGGGCGTTCCGGTGCTGACAACGGCCCGGAGCGTCTCCAAACCCAGTCGACTGGGCATCGCCCCAAGGACCAAATCTGCCTCTTCAGCGAGTTCGGAAATGTCCGAACTCCTACTGAGATCGCAGCGTAGTACCTTCAATCGAGCATCCTGCTTGGCAATTTCAGCCAGACGATCCTCGTCGACATCGACTAGGCAGACTGTCCGATCAGCGTCTTGGGCAAGATCTAGGGCCATGACGGCCCCGACCATGCCGGCCCCAAACACGATTGTCTGGCTCATTTTGAACTCCCAACTCGACCGAGACCTACCCATTCTTTCACCAATCAAGTGAGATTTGGGGAAATGGGTCTCACAAATAGGTCCTCTAACCCATAGTAGGTGATGGATGAAATCTCATCGGGCCGCAACCGCGTGCCACTTTGGGACGAATCCTTGATGACGAGATGAGCCGGCTTCCCGTGATGGGACCCAATTGGAGAAATGGAGCAATGCATGCATGGGAACGTCCCATGCAGGAAGGAAATGATCTTGGGTTCGGGTGCCAACTCGAACCACCACCGCCCCAAAGGGCACCCCTGAATGTGTCTGCCCGGATGCAGACACAACCTCACGCAGCCCAGCCACGGAAGACCAAGATGTCCGCCGTGAAGCGCAACGAGGAGTATTCTCGTGCAAATCTCACAACAACGTGCCGATCTCGTGCTCGACCTCTTTGAGCAGTACTACACACGAGTCTTCTGCTTCGCCCGCAAGTCCCTGCCAGCCGAATCCGCCGAAGACATCGCGCAAGAAGTCTTCAGCCGCTTACTGCAGCTCAAGCACCTTGAGCAACTCGACGAAATCTCAGTCAGCTACCTGATCAAAATCGCAGACAACCTGATCAAGCGACGCTACAACCGCGGACAACGTTTTCAACGCTTCCTCGGTGCCGCCTCGGCCGAACCGCAGCATCGCAAGGTCTTGGAAACCCCAGAACATCCCACGATCGAAGTTAGCCGCGACATGGCCCGGCGCTTGGCGCACCTATCTCCCTCCGAACGACGCGTCATCGAAATGGTAATCGTCAACGGATTGAGTTACCAGGAAGCAGCCACCTCCATGAACGTTCCGGTGTCGACGGTCAACAACTGGAAATACCGCGGCCTTCAGAAACTCAAGCAGCTTCATGAAGAGGAGCAGGGGCAAGACGACATTCGTCGGCCGGCCTGAACCCCTCACAGTTCCTATGACGTGCTTGCGCTGACGGCCATGCACGCTGACGTGTATGGTCTGACGGCCATGCACGCTTCTTTTTGCGCCCCCCTTCGAATTGCCATGACCGGTTCCAACGGTTTCATTGGAATCGCACTCCATGACCATCTGCACGCCAGTGGACATCAGGTCATTCGGCTGGTGCGGAACACTGCACACGACGCGTCCCATGAAGCCTCGTGGAACCCAACAGCACCCTTTCAACTGAGCGAAGACCTCTCAGGCCTAGATGCCGTAGTCCATCTCGCAGGTGCCAACATCGCGGAGCGGCGATGGACACGGCGGCGGCGCGCCCTCCTTCGCAGCAGTCGCGTCGAGGCCACGCAGCACCTCGTTGCAGCCTTGATGAACCTTCCTGAACCACCACGAGCATTCGTGCAAGCATCGGCGATCGGCTGGTACGGCAACCGTGGTGATGAGGTGCTCAGCGAGTCGGCCTCATCTGGCACTGGCTTCTTGGCGGCGCTCGTCAACGACTGGGAGCAAGCAGGCGCCCCGATCGCCAGCGACCACACACGCAGGGTGGTGCTGCGAATTGGCATGGTGCTGCATTCGGATGGGGGCGTGATCAAACGGCTCCGCCCACTGTTTCGCCTTGGCCTTGGTGGGCCGCTAGGAAGTGGCCGTCAGTGGGTCAGTTGGATCGCGCGAGATGATCTCGTGGCACTCATTGAGCAGTCCTGCAGCGATGAACGCTTGGCTGGCACCATCAATGCCGTGGCCCCAATACCGGTGCGTAATGCGGAATTGACCTGCTCGATTGCCAGATGGTGCCACCGGCCGGCCTTCGTGCCTGCCCCTAGTTGGGGGCTTCGGCTAGCCCTTGGCCGCATGGCCAATGAGTTGCTTCTGACCTCTCAACGATGCCAGCCTGAGGTGCTGAACGCGATAAACCACCCAATTAGGCATCGAACGGTCGATTTAGCCCTCTCTGGGGACTCATCAAATACTTCGATACTGCCGCAGAACCCTTGAGTCAGCCCCTACTTGGGATTATGCTCAGATCGAGGCGTGAACTTGTTCGCGCCGGGTGGGAACCCAAACAGAGAAGAATGAAGGAGACACATTCATGCATGCAACCACTACCGCGATCGGCCTTCTTGGCCTGACCGCAGCAGCAACGGGCGGCGTTCTGATGGACCAAGTCGGTTCCATGGACGGCGCAGACGTCAATACCGCCAATATGCTGGCGACCCAATTCTTTGAGGCCGCCTATTCGGTGTATGACATCGCCGCTTTGGACGACTTTGATAATTCCAGCGGCGGCGGTGCTGGCACCGTGTCGTGCATCATCGGCGGATGGAACGGCTACGTCAGTATCGACGGCATCCAGAGCGTACATGTCAATTTCTACATGGCACCCGAAGATGCCGCGACCAACCTCGTGGGTTACGCCACAGGCGAATTCTCCGTCGAAACCGACCCCGCGTGGACCGGAACAGGCTTCGGCGACTTGCTCAATGCAGCCGGGTTCTTCGCCATCGGTGGTGGCACCCAGTACGTCGCTCTGATTCCAGTCAATGAATTCGCAGTCAATGGCCAAACCGGCGCGGTGTGCACCTTTATCGGTGACGACAACTCCTGGCAAGCCAACCCGGGTGGCGGCTTTGGTATGCCCGGCAACATGCAAACACAAGCATTCAACCTAGGCATCCGTGTCTTGAGTGGTTCAGGCGACCCGTGCGATCTGCCCCTTGGTGGATGCCCGGCCGACATCAGTGGTCCTGGTGGTGAACCTGACGGAATCGTTGGCGTCGACGACGCCCTTGGGTGCATCGGTTCGTTCGGCCAAATTGGGGATGGGACGTCCCGCCCCCTCGGCGACTGCTACCCGCTTCCAACAGGCGACTGTGAAGTCACCGTGGACGATCTGCTGACCATCATTGCTGCCTTTGGCAATGACTGTCGCCCACGAGGCGCTTGCTGTTACGGCCTAGCTGGCTGCGATGAGGACCTGCTCGAAGAAGACTGCACCGGCGACTACCTCGGCGATGAGTCTTCCTGCACCGACTGCCATGCTGGTGCCTGCTGCTACATCGACGGTTCCTGCACAGAAGGCACCCCCAACGACTGCGAAGGCGCTGGAGGCACCTATTCGGGCGATGGCATCGATTGTGCCTCGGCCAATTGTCCTCAGCCCGAGCCAGGCGCTTGCTGCCTCGGTCCAGTCGATTGTCTCGACAACCTGCTGCCCACGGACTGCGCCGACTTCGGCGGTGAGTTCCAAGGCAACGGCACCAACTGTGCCGACAGCCCATGCGGCTGGGCAGGTTGCCCCGATGGCGCTACGGATGAAGGCGTGCCTTGCCAAGAGGACACCACTGATCCCAATAATGACCCCAACGGTGGCATGAACGTCAACCCACCGGCCTTTGGCAGCATTGCCATAGGCGAATCCATCTGCGGTCTCATGAGCACCTACACGTGCTTGGGTTGCGGTGATGGTGGAGCCGATGCACTCTATCGTGACACCGACTGGTATCTCTTCGACAACGCGAGCGGTGGCGAGTACACCGTCAGTGGCGGCGGCGAGATGATGTTGGTCATCGGTATCGTTGACAATGATGCCTTGTCATTCGTTGACTACTTCCTTGTTGATGCCTATGGCGAAGGTGAAGTCACCGTAACGCTGCCCGCTGGTGGAAGTTATGCCGTCTGGGTTGGCTTCAACTTTGATGGCGGCGAACAGCCATGTTCGACGGGCGCCAACCAGTACTCGGTTACGCTCGAAGGTCAGGCCGCTTCGGCCGCAGCCTGCTGCGTACTCACTGAGTGCGTGGGCGACCTCGACCCAACCGACTGTGCGGCCCTCGGCGGCACATATGTCTCGGGCGAAAGTTGCGCGACCTACTCCTGCCCAGGCGTCTACGCTCCGTGCAGCACCGGTGTCGGTGAAGATCCGTTGGATCCCGCAGATTCATGGACAGCGGGCACCTCAGATTCGGGCGCGGGTTACCTGCGTGCGATGAATGTGGACGTGGCTTCAGTGAGCGATGCGACCATCTACGGGTTGAGTTTGGTGTACAACAACGGCTGGAGCGACTGCTCGGGCGACGCTGGCTCCATCACTCTGGAATGGTCCATCATGGACGACGCAGCAGGCCTACCTGGTGCCGAGGTCGCCAGTGGCATAGCCAACAGCCACTCCGTGGTTGATCTGGTTTACGCGGGCATTTACCCACTGAGCCAGTGGGGCATGTCACCTGGCCTAAGTTCCAGTGCTGACTGGCTGCAGGCGAACTCCACAGCTGGCGGCCAAGGTGAGTGCTGGTTCTTGTGGATGTCCTCCACGCCTGCGGACAGCGGTTCGTCAGCCCTCAACGACGGATCCGGTTGGGCTGATGAAACCTTCAGCCTCAACTACTGCATCACGCCGTGATCGCCTCATAACCTGAATCAACAACCCCCCGGTCAACTGGCCGGGGGGTTGTTTGTTTTGAACAACCTGCCCACCAATTGAGAATTCACTTTCTCAGCCAACGGTATGGGTTTAGCATCTCTATGTCCGCCTCCAACACGAATTCAACCTCCTATCAGGATGCAACCATGCAACTCACGTATCAACTCACATACACGCCCCGCATCGTGCTCACGTTATGTGTATTGGCCGCCACCACCGGATGCACGCACACGGCAACACCTGAACACGCTGCTTCGATGACCCGGCACAGCCAGTTTGCCCCAAGCATGCAGGGGCACGCGTCGGTCGTCGCTGATGCACGCGATCGTATGCTGCTCGTGTGGGATTCACGCCGGCAACAGGGTGGGAAGTACGGTGTCCTTGGTCGATTCATCAATGCCGACGGCACGCCGGCCACAGACGAGTTCACGATCAACACGCATGTCGAAGATCACCAGATGCATCCCGCTGCAGCCATGGCCGGTGACGGTTCGGCGTGGGTTGTGTGGACCAGTTGGATGCAAGATGGTGATCAGGGTTCGATCGTTGCGCGATATTTCGATGGCACCGCATGGGGACCTGAAATCGGTATCAACGAAACACGCAGCGGGCATCAGATCGAACCGGTGGTCGCCATGCACGCCGATGGAAGCAGCTTGATGCTGTGGACTTCCATTGATGGTGGTACGCAACAGATCATGGGGTGCAGCGTGCAACCAGACGGAGGGCGAGGCGCCCCGTTCGCACTCTCAAGCGATACCGACCAGGCCTCGGTGCCCGGCGTCGCCCCTGTCGATGATGGCTGGATGGTTACATGGGCCAGCCGCAACGCCAGCGGAGCGCTCGCTATACACGCTGCGACGCTGTCACGCGATGGCACGCTTCTTGGCCTTCCCGTCGAGGTGGCGACCGATGCTATCGAGCCGGTCATCGCATCCAATGGCCGCCAAGCGGCCGCGGCGTGGCTCGCCCGCCACGAACACGGATGGGCTGTTGATGTGCAACACCTCTCCCGACAAGAATCGGCCCAGCGTGTTGCCTCGCCCACCGACACGCAGTGGATCACTGGTGTGGCGATTGATGTCGGACCCGACGATGACATTGCCGTGGCATGGACCGTCGATAAGCCAGTGCACGACACGTGGGTGCGAACCATTGAAAACAATGGGCACATGAGCGAGCCCGTACAACTGATCCACGGCGGTCATCTCGAAGCCGCTCGCGCCACGAGCAGACTGCACGTCGCCGCCAACGGCACCGTGCATGCAGCGGTCAGTGGCAAGGCCGGTGGCGATAAGAAAGCGGCGGTACTCGCTTCGACGGCGCGTGCAGGTGATGCACAGTGGGGCGCGCTGAACGTTCCCTCACCAGACCTGACCTATGGCCTCATGCTTGGGCCAACCCACTTGCCGCCCGTGTTCGATCCAAACTTTGTTCCCAAGCCTCGCACACGCACCGATTACCGCGGTGCCAGCGGATTTGAGGGCATCACCTATTCGGGATGGGGCCCGCCGGACCCGGACCTCGCCGCTGGCCCGACGCACTTGGTGCAAGTCACCAATGGTGCCATCGCGTTCTTCACACACGATGGGCAATTGGTGTTTCAGGACAAGATTGAACAAAGCGACGGCTTCTGGGGAAGCGTCGGCGCGACCTACTTCGTATTCGACCCCGAAGTGATCTACGACCAACGAAGCAATCGTTTCTTCGCCATGGCCAATGAGCGCAGTGACAATGGTGGTTCGTATTTCCTGCTCGCCGTGTCAGACGACTCGAATCCCGAAGGCACGTGGCACAAATACCGACTCAACATGAGTCATGTTGACGACGATATCGATTCGCCCAATCTTGCAGTCGATGAGGACACCGTGTACCTGACCTGCGACATGTTTGGCGGCGATAAGTATGCCATACTCATGGTGCCTAAAGCCGAAGTGCTCGCCGGGGATCCGTTATCTGGCACCACCGAATTACTGATGACTGGAAGCGGAAACCAATCACTTGGACTGACTCGCAGCAACGATGATGAACCAGACGTGCCCCAGTTCATGCTGCAGTCATCTGAAGGCACAGGAAATGGTGTGTCGTTTAACGAAATTCGAATACACGCCATCCGTGATCCAATGGGAAATCCATATCGTCAAACATTCGACCTTCAAGTGCCTGCGTACACATATCCATCACAGGTACCCCAGTTAGGAACCAGCGTGCAGCACTACCTGTTCGAACCTCGGTTTTGGTCGTGCGTGTACCGCAATGGTTCCATCTGGGCCGTGCATCATGTCAACAACGAGCGAGCACGGGTTCGCTGGTATGAAATTGATATGCAAGGCTGGCCGATGTCGGGGCAGACTCCTGTCCTGTCGCAGCATGGTGAGATCGACATGGGCAGTGGCATCTATACATTCTTTCCGGCCATTGCCGTAGATCACAATCACAACGTTGCCATCGTGTTCGCGCACAGCGCAAGCACCCTATACACGTCGATGTGGCGTGCCACGCGTGCAGCGAACGACCCCGCGGGGACCCTGCAAGCCCCGGAGTTGATCAAGGCCAGCGATTCACCTGAAACCAGCGGCCGCTGGGGTGATTACTCCGGAGCAAGTGAAGACCCGAGCGGTAACGCCATCTGGCTAGCGCACGAATGGAGGCCAGCGGGATCTTGGAGCACGTGGATCGAGCGAGTCACGGTGGCCCCTGCGATAACCGTGCAGGTTCCGGGCGATTACGCCACCATTCAATCAGCCATCACCGATGTCCCCGACGGTTCAACAATTGAAGTCGCCGCGGGCACGTGGATGGAGCGCATCAATCTCGATGGCCGATCGCTCATTCTGCTGGGCGAAGACCCCGAGACAACCATCATCGACGCAGATAGCAAAGGGCTGGTCGTCAATCTCGACAACCAGGGATCGAGCACTGTGATCGACGGCTTTACCCTTACAGGAGGCGACGTCAATTGGGGCGGCGCCTGCTTTGTCCGCGGCGCGCCGACGATTCGCAATTGTCGAATCATGCAGAACCACGCCAACGCCGGCGGTGGAATACTCAGCGTGCTTGGTCCGGGACCGGTCGTACAGGATGTCTTCTTCTGCAGCAACGACCCACATGACATCAACGGACCATTTCAAGATGGTGGCGGCAACACATTCGAGGCCACATGCCCAAACGATTGCCAAGGCGATGTCGACAACGACGGCACCGTGGGTGTTGATGACATGCTGATGGTGCTTGCTAACTTTGGCGGATCCGACAATGGTGATGCCAATGGCGACGGCATCGTCGATGTGTCCGACGTACTGCTGCTCATCGGCCACTGGGGCCCCTGCTAAGTAGATAGGGTCGCTACTGCTGCTGCTGCTGCGCCGCTGCCTCATCGCTTCGCAGCTGCAGGCCCGATGCTTGATCCGGTGGTTCGGTGAACACGGGCACTTCCATCACGACTGGTTGGGTTACGTGCGGTCGCTCGCGTCGCTCGACGGGCGTCGTGCGAACCTCGGCATGCAGCCGCTCGGTAGCCGCTCCACGGAAGATCCCCCTGTTTGGAGGCACATCGTTGTAGTGGCGTCCATAGGCCACCACCACATGCCCCTCATCTGGAGCACACCGGTGCGTGGGATCAAAACCCACCCAGCCGTGTGATGGTGACAGAACTTCGACCCAAGCATGACTTTCGGCGGGCTTATTGGTCGGGTCCACATGCAGATAACCGTTGACGTAGCGGCACGCAATCCCACAGAGTCGAAGCAGTGCGAGTGTCACGTGTGCAAAATCCTGACAGACGCCACCGCGCTTCTCAATACTCTCATCACTGGTGCTAAGAAAGTTAGTGACCAGCGGTTGATAAACAATGTAGGAATGCAGAGATCTGGAAATTCGTTCAATCACGGATCCGACCAACTCACAGGACAACAGATCTAAGGAGATGGCCAACTGCTCCAAACGCTCACTTCGAATGATAGGACCGCCAAACTGGAGAAAGTCCCACGAGTTTAAAGAGTCGGTCAGCCCATCAATTTGATCCGCCAACTCGGTGGGCTGAACAGCCGGGGGTGATGTTTCAACGAGGGATTTGGCCACTACTTCAACACGCTCATGGAAGTCTGTGATTGAGAACCAATGCAATGCATTGCCCAGCCAGTCCTCATGCCGTGTTGGTTGCGTATGAGGTCCGACGGCCAATTCAAATTCGTGCAGTACCTGCCCTGACTGCGTACGGGGCTCGACCCGAACCTCCATGTGCGACTCGCGCACGAAGACCGAGTAGTCAAATCTGAGATGATGTTCGATTTCAAGCAGCATGCATCACACCGTAAAGTACAGACGCGTCAATGAATCATGGATCGACGTCACGTCACCAATCAAACCATCACAAACCGAGGCAAAGTCCCGCCCCTTGAGCAGGTCCTGTCGCTCGTATCGCAGTCTCGCTGACATTCGGCCAATGAGACGAGCAGGTTCGGTCAACACACTTCCCTGCTCGATGGAACCCAAGTCTGATTCAAGGTGCGCAATACCAAATGCCACGCTTGTGGGCGTCCCGTGTTCAAACAGCAAGAAAGACAACACCTCTCGTGGGGAGAGTGCCACACCGTGCGCACGCCGGTAATTCTCAAGTGACCCAGCACTGCGGAGCACCGCACGCAGTAAGGCATGTTGCACCGGCACATTGACATCCACCTGCAGCGTTAGCAAGTCGGGCAATCGATGCCGAAGCAGGAGCACCACCCGGAGGACACGTTCAAGCATGGCGCCAATATCCAAGAACGACCAAGCCTCGTCGCGAATCAATGTCCGGCCGATGGCACCGCCGATACCAAAGACCTCCGATTGCACCTGCCTGATCAACTCATCAAGCGGAACCTCTCCACGCATTCCCGAATCCAACTGCAACCAGCACCCGTTGATTTGCTCAAACACTTCACGAGTCAGGTACTCACGCACGGCCCTAGCATTTTCCCGAGCGTTATGAATAGACGCTGCTACTGACAGTGTGTTGTTCTCACCGAGCAGCCATGATCGGAGCGCCGCATTGATGACGTCATCGACCGACCCGGTCGCATCAAGGGGAGGCGAACCCGGAATCATCTCAGCAAACCCCACCCAATACTGACGAATCGAATCGGGCGCAAGGCCGCGAATCTCGACTGACATCTGATCAGCTACTTTCAGCGCACGGCACAAGAAGGCGGCGCGTTCCAGATAGCGGCCCGTCCAGTAGATGTTTTCAGCCGAACGAGACAGCATCGCATTCATTGGACGAGTTCCTCAGCCAATACCCACGTATCCTTGCTGCCACCACCCTGAGATGAATTGACCACATACGAACCTTCCTCAAGGGCTACGCGGGTAAGCCCGCCAGGAAGCACGCGAATCTTCTCGCCATATAACACGAAGGGGCGCATGTCGACTCGTCGCGCTCCAAACGCATCGCCAGTCCACGTCGGATGAGATGAAAACTCAATTAGTGGCTGAGCGATGTACCGTCCTGGATTGGCATCGAACGCTTCTGCAAAGCGAGCGATTTCTTCCCGGCTGGCCGTTGGCCCAACCAGCATTCCATAGCCGCCAGCCCCGTCGGTCAACTTGACAACCAATTTGGACAAATTATCTCGGATGTACTTGGCGTCATCCGCCACACGACCAAAGTATGTGTGTACCTGCGCCAACAGAGGTTCTTGATCGAGGAAGAAGCGAATGAGTTCGGGCATAAACGGATAGACCGCTTTGTCGTCGGCGACGCCAGCGCCGGGTGCATTGGCGATGGTCACATTCCCCGCCCGCCACGCGTGCACCAAGCCGGGCACCCCGAGCAGGCTTGAGGAATTGAAGACAACCGGATCAATAAACTCATCGTCAACTCGACGGTACAACACATCGACGCGTTGACGGCCACGCGTCGTCCGCATCGAGAGCTGATCGTTCTCCACAATAAGGTCACGCCCCTCGACCAAAGGCACCCCCATCTCGCGGGCTAGGAAGGAATGTTCAAAATACGCACTATTGGACATGCCCGGTGTTAAGACGGCCACGGAAGGGCGCTCCCGACCACGCGGGGCCACGAACGACAATGCTTCCAACAACATTTGCGGATATTCGTCCACGGGTCGAACGCCGTACTTCGCGAACAATTCAGGAAAAACACGGCTGAGCAAGTTGCGATTCTCCAGTACGTAGGAGACACCGCTCGGGCAGCGGCAATTGTCCTCCAGAACAATGAACTCCCCCTGCTCACCTCGAAGTAGATCCACACCAGTAATGTGCGTAAAGATTCCGTGCCGCGGCCGTGTTCCGATGAGTTGACGTCGGAAGTCACTGCGAGACAGCACCAGATCAAATGGAACCACGCCTTCTCTCAAGCATCGCTGATCGCCGTAGACATCCTCGAGAAAGAGATTGATGGCCGTGACTCGCTGCACAAGCCCGGCTTCGAGCATTTCCCACTCATCTGACCCAATGATTCGAGGCACAAAATCAAACGGAAACACACGCTCAGTCCCCTCGGACTCGCCGTAGACCGTAAACGTAATGCCTTGATTGACCAGTGACACTTGCTGCATCTGTTCTCGGCGCTTCACTTCATCAATGTCAAGCCGACCAAGTGTCTCGACGATGGACTGATATAAGCCTCGCGCGACGCCGGACGATTCGAGTGCTTCGTCATAGCCAAGTTGTGCCGCATTCCAGTCCACTGTCATGAAGGAGGGATGGTATCAGGCTGGGGGAATTGGTCGGCCATGCGGATCCACCGAGTCGTTTACCTCGCTGCCCAACTGTTCGAGCAGCGTAGAATCCGTCGCGTGCTCGAGTCGTTCTGCTGCAGCATGCAGGTGGCTTGAGGGAATGTCGGACCGACCAGCCAAATAGGTCTCCCATAAACGGTGAGCGCGAACGAGCATCGCAGCAGCGTCGTGCCCCGCTGGAGTCAGCGTCCAACATCCGTCAGATACACCGGCAAGCCGCTTGCGTATCAGTCCATCAAGCACCGGCCGGACACGCCGCGACCCTACTCGCACATCCGATTCCAACAACTGTCTCACCTCAACATCGCTGGCTGGTTCGCCACGCTCGTGAAGTCGATAGAGCAAACCCAATGCATCTTCGATTGCCACACTCGCCATGCGACGTCGCATGGAGAGATTTCGCGACAGTACACCTCGTCGAGGCGCCACCAGCGCAGTGATTGCGAAAATGACCGCAGCCATGACGGCCATCGTTCCCGCCGGAGATGTCTCGCTTGATAAGCCAAGAATGGACGTAGGCACTTTGACCGCAGCCACGTGCCCCAGCGCCGCCGATGCTGCGCCAATGACGGCCGCGAGCACCAGCACACTGATCATGCGCTGAGCCAACAGCAAAGCAGTTGCCGCTGGCGCAACGATGAGCGCCACCGTAATGATGCTGCCCACCGCCTCAAAGCAGGCCACGCAGGTCACCGCGGTAAGACCCATAACCAGTAACTGCAGGGCGCCAGCGGGAAAACCCATTGTGCTTGACAATGCGGGGTCAAAGTTGGCCATGAGCAATTCCTTGTACAGAATCGCCATGACGATGATGTTGACCACGACGGCGCCAATGAGCGGTGGCACAATTCGAGGCATCGTCCAGCCACCCACCTCAATGACGTCATAGGGGGCCATTTCGAGAATGCCGTGCAGCACGCATCCTGCGTCAAGATCCACCGAGTCGGCGGTCTGCACGATGAGCAGCAAGCCCGCCGCAAAAAGCGTCGTAAACACAATGCCCATCGCGGCGCCTCGTTCAATGCCGCCCCACCGATGCACGACTTGCGTCAGCACCGCCGCGGTGACTCCAGCCACTGCGGCGCCAGCAAACATCCAGCCACTATCACGTGTGCCGCTGACCAGAAACGCCGCCGCAATGCCTGGAAGCACCGCATGCGAGATGGCGTCGCCCATCAATCCCATGCCTCGCACCACTAGCCATGTGCCAGGCAGCGCGCAGGCCACTGCCACGAGCACACCGATCAGTACGATCCAGCCGTCATAGTCCCACGTCATGGTTGAAGGCCCGCATCAACAGCAATGACATGCGGACTTGGCACCATTCGGCCGCGTTTATGTAATGCTTTCTCCAACTCGGCGACCAATGCATCGCCGAGCACATGCTCGACCAAGTCCGCATCACGATCGACGTGCGACGCGGCAATGTCGGCATGTTCAATGAGATAGATCTCCCATAATCGGTGATTCCGAACGACACGATCGGCTTCCAACTGACCCACGGCGGTCAGTCGCCATGATCCGTTGACCGACTCGGCCACATGGCCACTTCGAACACCCGATCGCAGCAGTCGCCGCACCACGGCCGCTCCCCAGTGGCGAATGGCGACAAGATCACCAATTGACAGTTCTGCTCGCCCGGTCGATTCTTGCGCTTCAAAGAAGGACCGGAGCAAGTGATGTTGTTCGGTGCGGTGCTTAAGCCTCGCGGCGGCCCACCATCGGCGAACACCACCTCCACGAATTCCAAAGATCATTGACACAGCAAAGAACACACCAAGCGTGAGCACGATGATCGCGCCAGCAGGAAGACGTGGCGCTGCGGCGCTGATCGAAGCCCCAAGCCAGCACGCTCCTGCACCAATCAGTGCCGAAATGATCACCATCTTGAGAAACGAGTACGTCCAGAATCGGGCCGCGGCGGCGGGGATGATGAGCAGTGCAATGACCAGAATTAAACCAACTGATTGCAGGCCAATGACGACCACAGTGACGGCCAGCATCATGAGTAGACCATCAATCAATCCCACACGCCGACCAATGACAGCGGCAAAGGATTCATCAAAGCACAGCAGCCTGAACTCCTTGGCCATTCCAACGCCCACGAGCAGCGTGAGCAGTGCCACGACTGCAATTCCGATGGTGTCCGAGTGCACCATCGAAGCGGTTTTGCCAAAGATGAAGGTTTCCAGCCCCGCTTGGTTGCCACCGGGAAGTCCTTGCGCGATGGACAGCAGCGCGATACCCAGCCCAAATCCACCCCCGAGCAGCACGCCCATGATGGCATCGTCCCGAAGCCGAGTCGCACGCCGGAGTACGGGCACCATCCACGCCGTTGCAAGCCCGGCGATGGCTGCGCCAATCAACAGGCCAACCAGTGACTTGCCCGAGCCACCAAATGACTGCATGACCATGAACCCAATGACGACACCTGGCAGCATGCAGTGGCTCACGGCGTCGGCCAAGAGTGCCCGCTTTCGCAAAACAAGAAAGGTGCCTGCCACACCCGCGGCAGCACCCAGCAACATTGTGCCGATCACAACGACGCGTGTGTTCCAATCGGCCAGGAGCAGAATGTCCTGTAGCGTCGTATCCATCACCACTATCCGCCCTGCGGTCCGCCAAGATGCTGTAGCGCAGTCGCCGCTTGCTCGAGCAGTGTCAGCCGCCCGCCATAAGTGGCGCGAAGATTGTCGTGGGTGAAGACCTCATCAGTGTGCCCCGCTGCAACAATTCGCATGTTCAGGAGCACAACATGGTCAAAGTACTCTGGGACCGTCTGCAAGTCGTGATGCACCACCACAACAGTTCGCCCTTCTGACTTGAGTGTTCGCAGCACCCTCACGATGGCTTGCTCAGTGGCGGCATCAACCGATGCAAATGGTTCGTCCATCAGATATAGGTCTGCTTGCTGCACCAGCGCGCGGGCAAGAAAAACCCGCTGCTGCTGACCGCCTGAGAGTTGGCTAATCTGCCGATGGGCAAGATCGGCCAGTTCGACTTGCTCAAGGGCCCGCATGGCCTGGGCCTTTTGTGATCGGCCCACTGGACGCAGCCACCCAAGGCGCCCATACGTGCCCATCATCACGACATCGAGCACGCTGACAGGAAATGCCCAGTCAACCGTTTCACGCTGAGGCACATAGGCTGTGCGGCGACGAGCTTGTTTCCAAGGCTGACCAAAGATGGTGACCACCCCCGAAACACTTGGGATGAGATTCAAGCACGCCTTGATCAGTGTGCTCTTACCAGCTCCATTGGGGCCAACGATGGCCGCCAATACGCCAGTGGGGATGTCCAAGTCAACATCCCACAACACCGGGCGTCGATCGTAGGCGACCGTCAGGTCGTGGATCGAGAGTGCCGCGTTGGGATCATGCTCGATGCCAGGAAGTGCCTCCCCGTGGGGTCGATCGTTCACGCGAGGCTCACTTTCTGTCGCCGACTGAAGCGATGTGGGCTCGGATACCGCCAGTGGGCGCATTGCCACCGAGTGCTCGCGAGATGGTCGACGCATTGTGATCGATCATGCCCACATACGTACCCTCCCACGTGCCCGGTGCACCCATAGCGTCAGAGTACAACTCGCCGCCAACGACAATTGTGTGGCCGCGTGCTTGGGCACCCTCAATCAGTGCTCGCACGTACTTATCTGGCACGCTTGATTCGACAAAGACCGCCGGAATCTTCCGCTCAACCAGTATGTTCACGAGCCTATTGATATCCGCCAGACCCGCTTCGGATTCGGTGGAGATTCCCTGAATGCCCATCACGTCGAGTCCGTAGGCTCGGCCGAAGTAACTGAAGGCGTCGTGGGCGGTGACCAGCACACGCTGGTTCTTGGGAATGCTTGCGATGGTGCCTCGAACATACTGGTCGAGTTGTTGTAACTCCACCTTGAAGGTCTTGGCATTGGCCTTGAACGTATCGCACGCTTCGGGCCGCGCCTGACACAGCGCAATCTGCACCGCGTCGGTCGCCGCCATCCACGCTTGCACATCCATCCATACGTGTGGATCTGGGTGCCCCTCTTGCCCCTCCGGGACGATCAAGAATTTTTGATCGACACTTGAAGCGACCGGGCGAACAAACCGACCACGCGCTGCGGCCCGTTCGAAGATGTCGCCCATACGGCCTTCGAGTTTCAGTCCGTTGTAGAGCACAACATCGGCCGCCATGATTCGACGCACATCCGATGACAATGGCTTGTACAGGTGCGGATCAACACCTTCACCCATGATGCTGATCACGACGGCCTGGTCGCCCGCGACATGCCTGGCCACATCGGCGACCTGAGCAGTCGTGGTCACGATTTCCAACGCCGTGGCCATGGCCGAACTGGCTGAAAGGCCAATCATGCTGGCCACCAAGATCCCCTGCTTCCACAAGCCCATGCGATGACTCCTCGACTAATCAATGAAGTGCGATTTGTAGCCCTTGCTACGAATCTCAGTAGCAGATGCTACACTACTGGCCAGTCATCGTCAAGGATTCGTTGCATGAAGCCCGCCAGCCCCTTTGCCAAAACCCGCCGAGACCACCTCACAGAGACCGCAGAGGACTATGTGGAGGCCATTGAAGACATTCTTGAGGAACAGCCTGAGTGTCGCGTGAAAGACCTCGCTCGCCGGATGGAGGTCAGCCATGTCACCGTCACCCGCATTTTGCAGCGGCTCGCTGGCGAAGGGCTGATCGACAAGGAGCCATATGGCCCATGCACGCTCACCAGCGATGGACTCTTGATGGCCCGCCGCTCACGTAACCGGCATGACATCGTCTTGGCCTTCCTTTTGGCCATCGGCGTACCAGAATCGACCGCCATTTACGATGCTGAGGGCATTGAGCATCACGTCAGCACCGACACCCTCACTGCGATGCGGAACCTCGTGGCGCTGCACAGAGCCAACAAATAAAAACTTTCCAAAGCCGCGCACCGAGCCAGTCGCCCGAGGCTGTCTTGAGTGCATCGGACATTGGGCTTGTCCGAGGCACCCCGCTCAGGGGATACGTAACGGATCCACGCGGATCCCCCACCCCGCCACGCTTCGCTCCTTGTCGTGTCGGGGTGGGTGTTTTTTTGTTCGCCATGCCGCCCGAATCACTTTTTACATCGTGCGCGCATACACCACATCGTTCCCACTCTCTTGTCCGCTCCACTCGGGACATACAGCACTTTCAATTCAGACAAGGGATTCACATGTTCAAATCATCTCCAATCCGTACAACATTGACCACCACCTTGGCCTTGACCTTAGCCGCGCCGATGATCGCCCATGCCAAACCAAATTCTGCGCCGACGATGTCGGCCAGAGACTGGGCAAAGACTGCGTCAGTCGCCGAACTCACGGCCTTCGCACACAAACCACGCGAACTCATCGTCAGGCTCGATCTCTCCAAGGTCAGCGCCGCCGATGCGTCCCTCAATGCGATTCTCCGCGCCACAGGCGGGCGCGTTCGATGGGAATCCCGCTTGGTGCCTGGCCTGATTGTGATCGAAATTGATGCGGCCGTCAGCAAGAGTCTAGATGTAGCCAGAGGACGGTCCAAAGGTGTGCTCTACGCGCATCCTGTCTACACACTCAACGCGGACGCAACCAATGATCCCCTGTGGAACAATCTGTGGGGACTTCGTAATGACGGAGACACGTACACCTGCGACGGCTGCAGCGATCAACCAGTCAATGGCGTTGCCGGCATCGACATCCGCATGGAAGAGGCGTGGCAGATTCAACCCAACGCCGATGGTGTCATCGTCGCAGTAGTCGATTCGGGTGTCGACCTTGAACACGAAGACCTCGCCGAGGTCATGTGGACCAACACCGACGAAACGCCCGGCAACGGCAACGATGACGACGGCAATGGCTACGCCGACGATGTGAACGGCTGGAGTTTCGCGCACAACCAGCCCCGCCCTCCAGTGGCGGAGAATCATGGAACACATTGCTCGGGCACCATCGCGGCCAAGGCAGACAATGACATCGGCCTAGTAGGTGTGGCTCGCGGCGCGTCCATCATGCCGCTGCAATTCATGATATTGGAAGCCGATGGACAAGCCCGGGGTTCAACCAGTGACGCCATGGCGGCGATTGAATACGCCGTTGCTAACGGCGCTCGCATTTCCAACCACAGTTGGGGTGGAACCGCGCCGAGCGAGGCCCTGCGAGAAGTCATTGCAAGTGCCGGCAATCAGGGACACCTGTTCATCTGCGCCGCGGGCAACTCAGGCGGTCCGGTGGGATATCCCGCCGGCTTTGACCTTGACTGCATCGTGTCGGTCGCTGCGGTCCGCCCCGATGGCGAATTGGCCAGTTTCTCCAACCGAGGCGGAGGCGTTGATCTCGCCGCACCGGGCTGGGGCATCAAGTCGTGTGTCGCTGGCGGCTATGGCCACTCGAATGGCACATCGATGGCATCCCCGCATGTCGCAGGCGTTGCCGCGCTCCTTCTTGCGAACAGCGGTGGCACCGCGACCGCTGCTCAGATCAAACACGCCTTGCTTACATCGGTGCGCCCGCTCGACTCACTGGCCAACCACGTCGAGACCGGAGGCATGCTCGACGCCGCTGCGGCGCTGGCTGCCTTAAATGGTGGCGGCGGTGGCACACCTCCTGATGCCTATGGAATCGTGCAACACGTCGGTGCCGACCCAATCAATCTGTCAATCACCTTCACACCCGACGGCCAAGAGTGGACCATGTGCCGCGACGAGGTGGCAGCACTTCCCGCCGGCGATGGCGGGGGCAACCTCGAACTCGGTGATGATGACACCAAGTGGCAGGGGCTTCGCTGGCCCTTCTCCTTCGCCGGCGAGTCGTACACCCAAGTGCAAGTGCATAGCAATGGCAGTGTGACCTTCGCAGAGGCACCTCCATCCTGGCAGGCCACCCCCGAATCCTTCGCCTTGGCACCGCGTATCGCACCGATGATGGCCGATCTCAACCCCGGCGGTGGTGGACGCGTCACTGTGCTGCACCTGGACGACCGCACCGCCTTCACTTGGTTCGAGGTCCCCGCCTACGGGTCCAACGACACCAATACCATGCAGGTGGAACTGTTCGAGGACGGTCGAATCCGCATGACCTGGATGGACATTCCCACCGCCGCAGCGCAACAGAACATCATCGGAGTCGGCGCCGCGGGTGTCACCCAGTCAAACGTAAACATGACTCTGTCCGACCTATGTCAGGATGTCACGCCGCCCAGTGGTCCGTGCACTGGCGATTTGGACCAGAGCGGTCGCGTCGATGTCGTCGACCTGATCCAACTTCTCGAAGCATGGGGGCAGTGCGACTGATCGAACCCTTGCCTACACTGACTCAAAGCTCCGCCGTCGGCCATTGGTCGGCGGCGGTGTTTTTGATCCACGTATTCGGGCAAGTTCAAGTGGAAGCATCGATGGCTAGCGCTCCCTGCGCGGCCAGATCATTCCACGGGTCGGGCAGATCCGGCGACACGTCCATCAGCGCCGCGCTGGTCATCGCCGTTGGCTGGGATGACAACAACACGCAGTGATGCGCAGCAGCCGCAGCCATCAGAAGCAGATACCACAGCAGTCCAGCCGACTTAGCCTGCTCATCCTGACCCTCATGAAAAAGCCGCTTGGCGTATTGATACTGTGTGCGCATCCATTCAATTTGCACAACCCCAGCATCAATCAAAACGCCTGGCATACATGCCTGACCATCTGGGGCGGTATTCATCACCTCGGCCACCCAATCATCGCCGCCAGCACCACTCAACCGAGCAGACAAACGCGTTGTTGGCCGGTCGGCCTGCAGACGACCGAATTCCAGCAGCGAACGCAGTGCTGGGTCGTCATCGTCGCAATTCATATTGATGGTCCGAATATCGTCGCTCATCTCAGTGCCTCCTGCAACCCTGCCACTTCATCGGGAAGTTCGTCTTCGGGAACGCCGTCCTGACGAAGTCTTGCTTGAATCGCCGTGCGAAAGCGGGTGGCGGCGGTACGAACCATAACAGCGCATCGCTTGGCATCGACGCCAAACTCATCGGCGCACTGCCGGTAGTTGATGCCGTCGAGATGGTGGCGCATGAACAGGCGCCAGTGATCTTCATACCCATCAGCGACGCAGGACTGTTGTGCGTCTCGAATGGCCGACGCTACCAGCGATTTGGCCCACGCACGATCGACATCACGATCGTTGATAGAGGGTTCAAACGTGGAGTGGTCCGTGTCTTCGCTAGCCCCTTGATCGATGGACATGGCATCGTGTCGCCGCTCGCGACGCCACTGCTCTTTGAGGTAGAAGTGCAAGGCATTGATGAGCCAGTGCCGCAGTCGCTTTCCACTGGACTGCCACTGCGTAAAGAAATTCGGGCGGTCGAGTCGGTCGGCCATGAAACCGTTGATAATGTCCTCGGGTTCGCCCAGGGCTCGCCAGCTCGTGCCCATGTAATAGATGCGAAGCGGAAGTTCGTACGACTCCATCACGTGGCGATTGATCGCATTACGTCCAATCGTTCCATCGTCAAGCCGCCCCTCAATCCAGGTGCACAAGGTCGGTGGAAAATGGTTCTTCTTTTCGCTGCTCATGGATACTACAGATGCTACCGCCCAGCCTCCCGATCCACATTGCTTTGGGTCGCCAACACCTGCTGTTCGTGCAGAATTGCTCCCTTGGCATTCAGCAATCGAGCGACGAGGATGTGACCGTCAGGTGACTTCGCTGCTTCTACAACCAGAAAACTATTGGGCTCGCCGATACTGAATACCAGCCCAGGGTGCGGGACATCGGCCGCCTTGATGAGATGCTCATGGATCGGGCTGGTGACACACTCAACAAGGGTGTACCCCAGTTGGCGCTTCGTATCGTGCGCAATGACCCGCGACCAATGCACATCACCACTGACGAGCATAGCACCTGTCGTGTGTGTACGCGCCAGCAGGTCTATGAGCCGGTCGTACTCCTTGGGATATACACCCCAGCAATCTGTTTTGCCCGGTCTCACGGCGCCGTTGAAAACCATGCCGCATGCCAGCACTTTGAAAGGCGCCGTCGAGGCGCGCAGCGATCGCTCAAGCCACTGCCACTGCTGATCGCCCAGCAGCGTAGGCGCCTCCGCGTCGCCCTGTGTGCGAGCAAACCAACGCGCGTCGAGCAGAAATACCTCAACAGGTCCCTGTCGAAACTTCGTATAGATGCCTTGGCCTGCTTCGCCAATGCTCGGGTTCGGGCGGTACTCGCCAAAGGCCTGCCGACTGTTCTCCTTGCCCGGGAGATTGCCATCGGTGTCGTTGCGGCCAAAATCGTGATCATCCCACGTGGAATACACCGGCGTATGGGCGACGAGCTGGGCAAAGGCCGGAACCATCGCAAATGCGCGATACCGCGCACGCTGCGTCTTGAGATCTGTCGTGTCGATATAGGGTGTGTCGCCCAGCAGTACCAATGCAGAGATCTGCTGCGCCAACATACGATTCCACACAGCCGATGACCCAATCTCCTCATTGGCGCACGAACCAAATGCGATCAAACACGTATCGCTCATAACTGGTTGTGTCTCAAACCACCAGTTCACATCCCGACGTCCATCGATGGTGTAGGTGTACCGGGTTGCGGGCGAAAGACCTGAGATAGAAGCGATGGTTGTATTGTCGCGGTCGGCCGTCGTCTCGAACTGCATACTGCTCATCAGCCCCCACCTGCCTGAGTCGTCCTGCAGTTCGATGCGGACGTGCGTGGGATCGGTGGTCCTGACCCACACTCGAACACTGTCACTGGTGAGATCCCCAAGTACCGGGCCAGCATCCAGCGATACCAACGCAGATAGAACCAACGACAACGGGACAGTTGCAATCATGGGGCGATCTCCTGTGGCAAGGGTACAGCAGTTTCATTGAGAATCATGAAACTGACGGTCGGCCGAAAAACCAATTGCACCGTGACATGTTGTCTACCTATAGGACATCGAGCATCCATTTTCCACTGGGCTGCCCCTAGAAGTGAACAAACGACACCGCCGAGAGATCTCGGCAGCGTTCTTCGTTCTGGGTCGTGGTCTGCGGGGTTCTACGGGAAGATTCGGCCTGTCGTTGGCGGTCCCTGCGAGCCGCCACCTATGTTTTCTTCTTGACCATGTATGGTGCTGAGGAGACGTCACGAACGCAACCCTGATGAAGGCGACAGGCTGAATTGATCACGAGAGATACCGAATCAGATGTGCTTGTTGTTGGAGGTGGCGTCGCAGGACTTCATGTCGCCCATCTGATGGCCGGTTCCGGAGTCAGGGTTCGCCTGCTGGAAGCCAAGCCCGACCTGCTGCACTTTTCGTTCAAGACCCTCGGTAGTTTTCTGGAACCCGAGAAGTACGGTTTCTCCAGAAAGATCGTTGCTTCAGAACTTACCAGCATGGTCTTTCATTCTCGCTTGATTCACACCCGCAAGTATGGTCCTGCACGCATTCTCGACAAGGTCCAAGTACATCGCGAACTACTGGAGAAGTGCCGCTCCAATGGAGTGGACGTCTTGGCCGGAACGAGCATCAAGAACGTGCGGCAGGATTCTGATGGTCAAGTGACCAGTGTGGTCGATCAACACGGCACGGAATATACAGCGCGTCTCTATGTCGACTGCTCAGGGGGCAAGGCCGTATTGACCCGCCCGTGCGGTCTCATGGACAAGCATCCTCAATTCGCCTTGGGTGTGGAGTACAACGTCAGATACAAGGACCGGCAGGACTGCGCGCATTTGTTCTATGGTGAGAACTTCCTAGAAGGCTATGGGTGGATTTTCCCCCTTGGCGGTGAACGCGCGATCGTCGGGTTCGGCTCCCTTCAACAGAAACCCGCTGGAATATCCCTTCGACAGTTCTTCGAGCGAATCCTAGCCTTGCCAGTGATTACAAATCTGATTGAAATGGACAACGATGACATCCAAAGCGGGGCGTTTCCTGTTTCCGAAGTGAAAACGAAGTTCTTCTCTGGCAATGTCGTCGGCATCGGTGATTCAGTCTCCCAAGGAAGTCCTTTGTTGGGTGAGGGCTATCGCTTCATCCTTGAAGCCGCTTCCATTGCTGCCCCCCACCTGGTTTCGTATCTGGCCAATGGCGATCAACAAGATTTGCGCCGGTATGAACAGGAATGGAATGACACCTATGCGCAGTTGTTCCATCGGCACAAGAAATTGCAGCGTCTTGCCCTGCGCGGCAGCAGGAATGATCTTCTCGCCGACACACTCTCCCTGCTAATGAAGACCAAACGATCGAAGACCTTCAGCAAATTGATCTCCGGAGACATCACCTCCTCTGCACTGTGGTTTCCTTGAAACCGGAACGACGGCAGACATCCACCCAGAGGTCCGCTGCTCCTATCTCGCAGCATCCTCCATGGCGGCACATACGCGATCGGCGGCA
>CAZGFN010000001.1:54801-75891 GCA_964524945.1 uncultured Isosphaeraceae bacterium | reverse complement strand
CGAGCGGCTTCTGGTGCGATTGTTTCTTCAAGATCTCGCAGCTGCAGGTTGTACCCCTCTTGCTCAAACAAGCCCATGCCATCAATCTCGCCTTGCTTAATCTGGTCGAGCAACGATTGGGGCAATGTCACTCGATCGATCTGGCGATCAGTGATCGCACGAATCTCATCAAAAGCTGCTGGACTCGTCACCACATGCGGCGTCAAAACAATGACCAGTTCAGTCCGAACCAGTTTTTCATACTCACTCCTAAACAACAAGCCAATCAGTGGGATGTCGCCCAAAAATGGCACTTTGTCTTCACGGTAATCGTAACTCTCATCAATCAACCCGCCAATGACAATAGTCTGCCCGTCTCGGACAGTCACCGTGGTCGAAGCGGTTCGCTGAATAATCCGGGGAGTCTCAACATCCTTGGCAGGCTTATCCGTGTCTTTGGATAACTTCGAAAGAGTCGGCTCGACCTTCATTCGAACAAACCCGTCTGGATTAATCGATGGAGTCACATTTAAAATGACACCCACTTCCTTTTCTTCAAGTGGAACACTGGTTAATCCGGTGTCAAAAGTAGTTGCGCCGACCGGAACGTAGACTATCTCACCTACATTGAGGTTTGCCGTCTCGTTGTTTGCTGCCATAATTGAGGGGTTACTCAGCAAGTGCAGCCGCCCTTGACTCTCCAGCGCCTTAAGAACCACTTGAAAGTTGCCCATGCCAAGCGCTAGACCAGGAAGTGTGCTCGCAACTGCGGCTGGAAACGCCGCAAATGGTGCATCGACTTGAATTGAACCAGTGGTCTTTGTCCAATCAACTCCCCAATCGACTCCGCCATCAAGTGTCACTTCAGCGATCAGCACTTGAATGAGCACCTGCGGTGGGTCGATGTCGAGTTCGTGAATCAATGCTTTGATGCGATCCATATACCGCGGGCTGGCGCTGACTAATACTGAGTTGGATTTATCATCGCCGCGAATCGTGACTTCCCGCTCCAATAGTCGGGCCGATGAACCGAGTTGTTGCACACCGATCGTATCGATGAGTTTTTGCTGCTCAGTTTCCACAAAGTCGCCAAGTACCGTAGCTACGTCGCCCGCAGTGGCGTTGCGAAGTTGGTACATGAAGGTCTCTCGCTCATTGGCCTTAGCCGAGTCGAGTTCTTTGATGACTGATTCGACCAAATCCAGATACGCCGGAGTACCTGACACAATCAGGCTATTGGTACGACTATCAACCGTGATGGCCAGTTGTTGCCGTGGGTCAGGAACGGCCGTCAACTCGGTGCCGCCAAAGCCAGTAGAAGCAAGATCTCCGCCCTCGCCAAGGGCGGCCCCACCAGGCAACCCACGCTCTTCACGAGGCTTGAGCACCAGCAGATCATCGCCCTCATCGATCCGGAACAAGTCATTGAGCAACACCGACATCGCCGCGGCGTCGGCATTCTCCAACTTGAAGATGCGCACATTCTTCGCCCCCACCGATGACTCATCCAAGTCGCGAATCATGTCCACGATCATGTCCATCGAGTCGGCAGGCGCCTTGATGATAATCGTATTTGTACGTATGTCAGGAGTCAGATTGATCGACTCACGCAGGGCTGTGCTGACCTGCATCTCACGTTTGCCAGCAGCCGACTCGTTTGCACGAACATATCGAAGCACCGTGGCTCGCTCCGCTCGGCGACCTCGACCAAGGCCTCGACCAGACAAAACGTCTTCGATGAGCCGTACCGTTTCAAGTGCATTGGCACTCGCCAGTGGAACATGCCGAATTTCGACAATTGACGATGGCGCCGTGCCATCAAGCCGACCGATCAACGAACTAATCTCCTGCACATCGCCAGCCGATCCGCTGACAAGCACCGCATTGAGTTGTTCGTCTGCGCTCACTCGAACCGAGCCTGAGCCACGAGACCGATTCGCCTCGCTCACATACAGGTCGTCGAGCATCCTGACCATCTCGCGAGCCGACGTCACTTGCAGGTGGAAGACTTCAAGTTCCCGACCAGTTCCCCGATCGTGTTCAGCCTGCTCCAGCACATGAAGTAGATCTTCGATGATGGCAAGGTTCTCGCGGCTCGCCGCCACAATAAGACTATTCGAACCAGACTCGGCTTGAATCGTGACACGATCCGTCGGAGTCGCGGACGTGCCGAGACTCTGCTGACGTTCACGCATGAGACGCTCGAGCCGTGGGGCCAGTCGGTCCGCCTGCGATGTGCCATTGACCGCGAGCAAGTGCAGACCGATGGCCGGGTCAGTGGGCGCGTCGGAAAGCCTCCGCACCAAGTCGCGGATGTCGTCAAGATCATCCGGACCTGCGGAAACAAGCAGGCTGTTGCTGCGACTGTCGATCTGAATCAAGGGCACCTGGGCCCGCCGTGACGCCGCAGGCAAGTCCGCATACCGCCGTTGCATAACCGCATTGATGGTGTCCGCTACGCGGGCAGCATTATTCTCATCGGCATCGATGACTTCGATGAGGCCTCGCTGAACCAAGTCAGACCCATCGAGGTCTCTGACAAGACGTTCTATGACTTCAAATGTGTCCTGTCCACCCGCCACAATCAGTGAATTCGTTCGCTCATCGACCATCACAGTGACACGCTGCAAGTCTGCAGTCTTTCGATCGATCACGCGAAGCCGATCAAGCCGCGCATCCATCATTCGCTGCACAACATTCTGCATCCGCGCCGCAGTGGCGTGCTCAAGTGGGAAGTTCCTGATCTCGGCGTATTCGGGCGCTAACTTCGTGTCGAGCGAATTGATGATCGGCTCGATTACCGAGAATGAACGCGTGCTCGTCGCCACAATCAGCGTGTTGGTGCGCTCATCTGTTTGGGCGACGACGCGGTCTTCCTTCTCAAGCGTTCCGGCGGATACTTGTCCATCGACCAATCGCGTGACGGTCGATGCAATTTGCGACGCCGCGCCATGATCGAGCGGATAGAAGCGGACGCTTGATGCAGGCGATGCTTCTTCTACGTCGAGCATCGCCACGAGTTCACCAGCAATATCTAGGTTGTCCTGCGTACCAACAACAAGCAGTGCATTGAGGGGCTCATGAGGAAGCACTACCAGTTCCCTCATCGGGCGGAAGACATCTGACTCGGCCACGCTGCGGCGGTCAGACCGCAGCATTCGCAGTCGCCCGACCTGCTGACGCATCGCCGCGGCGCCCGGCGCCGTGTCCGTTCCATCAATGAGCACTCGCGAGAGCAATGACGCTGTGTCGCTCGCATCGGCCCACTTCAGGCGAATCATTTGCGTATCAACCCAACCGGACGTCACATCAGAATCCAACCGATCGACAAGTACTTCTACAGTCGAGACGGCATCCTCGGTTCCGGCCACCACAACTGTGTTAGTCCGTTCATGCACAGTCATGGCCACGTCGCCAATCATCGCACGCCCGACGATGCTCGATGGAATGCCCTTCCACCCACCACGCCCGAGTCCGCCCAGGTTCTTGCCCTGGGTGAACAGATCACGCACGATTCGCGCAAAGTCAGCGGCCGCCATATTGTCCAGCGGCATGATTCGAACGATGACCGAGTCGGTCAACGGCAACTCATCGAGCAATTCAATCAGCGCAACGATTGCCCCGAGATTGCCCGCCGTCGAACTGACAAGCAAGGCATTCTGCGTCTCGTGCGTCGTAATACTGATGGGACGCGTCAGGTCCAGCGAAATATCCGCGTCGTGAATACCCTCACCCAGCATCGACAAGCGGCGAACCTGCTCCTGTACAGCCTTGGCAAGCGGCGAAGTTGTTTTCTGTGAACTTGGATCGAGTACTTCACGCAGCACCGCTGCAATTGCCTCAGCCTGTGCGTTCTTGAGTTGCACAAGTTGCATAGTGGATTCCGCCCCGGTCGGCTCGGAGTCCATGGACTTGAAAAAGGCCGACAGCGAAGCGCGGTCAGCGGGGTTTGCCAGCACCATGACAGCATTGCGACCCTTGAGCTGCGTCACACTGATGGGGTCGGTCACAATGCGTTGCACGGACTCATCACGAGCCGGACGGTTCAGTCCAAGTTCCTGCACAACACGCTTGGCTTCTTCAGCCGTGACATGTTGTAGGTCAATAATGAAGACGCCCTGATCAACCGGCGGGGACAAACGATCAAACTCTACAACCATCGACGAAATCACCGCCATCGAGCGAGGGGAGGCCGTCACGAGCAGGCTGTTGCTCCGCGCATCGGCCAGCACTCGGCCCTCAATCGTGATTGGATCGCCACCCTCAGGGTCGCGGAGCACAATTGGTTGGCCATCGAGCCCCAAGGCGCGTCGCAGCATGTCTGCGGTATCGCTTGCCTTGGCGGACTTGAGCGCAAATGTCTGGATGGACGCGGCCCCGTCCCCAGCATCACGAATTGAAGCGAGCATGGCTTTGACTTCGGTGTGTTCCTGCTGCGTACCAGCAACAATGATCTGCTGACGGTTGTCGTCCACACGAACCTGAAGATCATTCCCGCTGGGCTGCCGCCACCAAGACTGCCTGCCTGAACCGAAGACTGATTGGATCATCTCAGAAACGGTGCTCGCCGATCCTCGCGGTACTCGGTACACCTTGATCGATCGCACGAGTCTCTCTGCGGCAGGTTGATCGAGCACTGAAAGAACCTGCTCAACCGAGTCGAACGCATCACCGTAGCCCGTCACAATAATCGAGTTGGTGCGCTTGTCCACCATGATCGCGACCTTGCTCTTGGGCATCTGTCGTTGACTGCGTGAGAACATCCAGTTGCCGCCATACAACAACTCGTTGACCATCTCCATAACGTTGTCTGAGATATCAGCCGCCTTGGCGTGCGCCAGCGGAAATACTCGAATCTCGTGCTGCTTACCTGCATCGGGTGTATCGAGTTGCTTGACAAGATCCTGCACAGCCCGGAAGTCGTCGTCATTAGCCGCAACAAGGAGCACTCGCGAAGTGGCTTCGCCCTGAATAGTCACACGGCGACCGTTGGAACCGGAGATTCTGGCACGATCGTCATATAGTTTCTGAATCGCCCCTGCGACATCACTGGCCTCCGCTCGTTCCAGCGCAATGGTGCGAACGACATAGTCAACGCTGGCATCTCGATCAATCTCCGCGATGACGGCATCTATTTCCCGGGACGTCTCTTCGTCTGCTCGGACCAAAAGTAAGCCGGAAGCATCGTCGGGAACGATGACGACAGAGCTTGCCTTGGCGCCGGCCGAAGCAATAACCGACTGCTGCAACAACCTGGCTGCCTGCGATGGCCGAGCCCGCTTGAGTGAAATGGTCCGCAATGGGGGCAATGACTCGCTGGTGGGCACATCCAACTGCTTGAGCAATTCGTGTACTTCTTTGAGTTGCGATTGATCTGCCGTGACAAGCAGCATATTGGTTCGCTGGTCGTAGGCCACTTCGGGCTGCAGCAGTACGGCACCGGTTCGGGCCATAGCCTGATTGCGAGCACGCAGTACGTTTCTCAGCATGGATGACAATTGCCTGGCATCAGCATGCTCCACGGGGAAGATTTGCAGGGTGGGCCCCGCTGCGATGGGCGATTGCCCCATGAGTTCGACATAGCGGTCGATGAATGGAATCGCTTCAATCGGCGACATCACAACCATGGAACCGCTGCCCGCATCGGCACTGACATGCACACGATCTGGGTTGAACACAGCGTCAACCTGATCCTGACCACCCATCAACGTGACAGCCAAATGACGAAGACGCCCTGCTTGACGACTCCTACTGGTGCCCTTGAGCAGACTGTTGAGGTGATTGGCAATGCGGGCGGCCCCGCCATTGGACAGTTGGTAGATCTTGACAATGGCAGATCGATCTTCGGGTGGCGCCGCAACCGCTTTGATGATCTGCGTCACGGTCTCAAAGTCCGTGTCGGTACACGAGACAATGATCGCATTGGTATCGACATCGGGCATGATGCTTACACGCCGCGACAAGTCGCCGCGGCGACCTGCTGGAGGTGTGATTTGCGACAGTGACTGTTGCACCAACCGAGTCAGCCGCGACGCATCGGCGCGATCACCCAGTTCAATGCGATGCAGGCGCCCTGGCGTCGCGGGCATTTGAGACATGATCTGATTCAACAGTTCACGCACTCGAGCCACTGATCGCTGGCTGCCCACCAATACCAAGCTGTTGGTGTCAGGGTCGACTGCGATGGATACCGCCGGCTCGGACGCTCGCTCGACAGCTGGCACACCTGGCGTGCCAATAGCCGCAAGAAGGCCCATCCACTTAGGCGACAACAGCATGGCGCCAGCCGATGGTTGTTCCGGACCAAGCAGATCGTCAATGTCGATGATCCGAATCGCCGGACCACCATCACGATTGAGCATTCGACGAAGCGTCTCGGCGATGTCTTCGGCCTGGCCTCTGGCCGGATCGATGGGAATGAGTTGCATTTGCCGACTGGACGTCATCGCCGCGGCGTCTACAGAGTCAACCACCTCACCGATGATCTGCATCTGTGAGTCATCAGCACGAACCAGCAGGGTGCCACTGGACCGATCGACGCGAACCACTGGTGGAAGTTTGGACTGGTCATCGGAAAAGACCGCCTCGATACTCGCAGCGAGGTCCGCTGGGTCGGCGTGCATAACGTGAATCACTCGAACACCTCGGGCCGTCCGATTGGATTCGTCGGCTGCAACGGCGTCGAGTTGTCGCACCATTTCTTCAGCAGCATCGACGGCCGAGCCGCGACCCGCGATCACCACAGCATTGAGTCGTTCATTGGCGACGATGCGTACGCCCGTATCGATCTCGGGCAGCGGAACGCGATAGCGAAGGCGCTGCAGGCGTTCGCCTTCATTGAGCGACTCGAAACCCATCAGCGATTGCATCATTGCCGCAACCTGCTCGGCCCGAGCATGAGCCAAATGAACCATGCGAACCTGGTCATCATCAATGGATTCGCCGGTGTCCAGTCGGTTTACGACCCCCTGAACGTAGTCAATTTGCTCGGTCGTGCCCGTCACAATGATGGCGTTACTTGCCGCGACCGCCGACACGCTCGCCTGTGGTCGACCACGCGAGAACATAGCGCGAGCCTGTAGTGCACGCTGCACAGATGTCGCAACATCTACTGCAGATGATCGTGCCATCGGAATGACTTCGACATCGGCCAATTCCGGCACATCGATGGACTTGAGCAGATCGGCAAGCACCTGTTGTTGGCGCGATGTGCCGGTGATGATGATGGAGTCAAGTTCTTCCAAAGCCGCGATACGAGGTGGCGTACTGCCCTGGGCATCAAGCGCATCGTGTGATACCGCAAGATCGGACAAAATCGTCGCAGTCTCAGCAGGCGACACGTGCTTCACAGACACAATGCGTGTCACCGGTTCCGGGCCAGCGAGTTCAATGAATCGCCGAAGCGACTGTTCATACAGACGCACGCCTGCACTTCGGCCACTCAGTATGACGCGGCGACCAGAGCGGTCGAACTCCACGGCCGGACGAACAACACCACCTTCTCCCCCACCCATCTGGACGAAGGCCTTATCCGCATCTCCAATGACATCATCCATCGCCCCGGACATGGGCACGACACGAACCTGAAAGTCGCCTGGTTGAGGTTGATCGAGCGAGGCAACAATCGTAGTAATGGTTGAGATGTCATCGGGGGATGCTGTGACCACAATCGCATCGATCAAGTCAACGGCCTCCACACGAGGTGGGGTCCATGGAGCGCCATCCGTTGGAGTCAACAGAGACCGCGCTGCCGCAGACACACTCCCTACCACCCGTGAGGGTGTCACATGTTGCAAATCAAACCGGCGCGTGACCCGCTCATCAACGATGCCTTCGGCGATCGACTCGATGAATGCCGCACGCTGGGCGACAGCCTCGGGTTGGCCGATTAACTGAATCGTCTCGGTTGCCGGATCAGCCCGAACAACGACATCGCCTGTGATCGCATACTCCTCGATCATCCCGGCATGGGCCTGCATGACCTCATCGATGGTGCCTGGTCGCATTCGAATCCTGCGTATTGAAGGAGGCGTATTGGCAGATACATCAAAGGCCTTGATGAGTACCGCTGCGTGAGCGACTGCATCAAGGGGTCCACCCAGCACGATGGACTGGGCATCGGGAGTCGGTCCCATTCGAAGCGAGGCCTTGTGGGAGGGGGAAAGGGCCGCCTTGAGCGATGTGGTGATCTGGGCAGGAGTTGCGCTGCTCAGGGGGACGACCTCAATGGTTTGGGTCCGCATCAGGGCAGGCGTGCCCTCGATCTCGGCCACCACTGCGGCCAGTTCAGCAACCCGAGACGATGGTCCAGTCAGAATGATGCTCGATCGCTCTGGAAGCGCCAGCACTTGGGGTCGCTCACCCTCGGGCATGGAGTTGATCACGACCTTGAGTCGCTTGCTTGCTTCGCTGGGAGAGATCATCGCCAGAGCAATCGTGCGAACCGTTCGCCCAGAGGCGGATGTCTCGCCGTCACTACCCCGCACATCGAGCAGCGCGATGACCTCCCCTAACTTATCGAGCAATGCTCGCGACCCTTTGGCGATGATAAAACCCGCGCGATCATCGGCGGCAAAGGTCAGACCACCCATCGAAGCCTCTTCGACTTTCTGGAGCTTACCCTTCTTGTCGGGCTTATATGTTTCCACCTTGAGCGTCATCAACTGTTCCAACGACGGCAATAGCGACGACGCGGACACATTGCGCACCGGAAAAACTTCAATCAGTCCATCAGGATCCTGACGATCGAGTTCATCAAGCATGCTCAGAAGCCGCCGTGCATTGGAGGCGGTTTCCGTAATCACAACCGCATTCTGTCCAACCATGGCAATAACAGCACCATACGCTCCGACCATCTGCGACAAACGATCGGCCAGCGGCGCGGCCAGTGCGCTATCGAGCGGTCGCATCACCGTCACAAGCGTGTCGGGAGTCACATCCGATGGAATCTTTCCAACGAACGTGGGGAGATCATTTCGTTGCATGTCGGCGAGCGATTCAAAATGAAGCATGCCATCGACAATTCGAATGGTCACATCGCGTGATTGCAAGACGGTATTGAGCACCTGCAACGCCGAGTCAATATCATGATCTTCCGGGGATACAAAATCGATGGTGCCGTCGGGAATGTCCGCTGCGCGCACCACCGGCATGCCGCTCATTCGATTGAGCGCATCGAGCACCTCATCGATCGTGGCGCCATGAAAGGCGAGTCGAATAACGGTGTCGTTGGTTGAAGCGGTTTCTTTGGCGGGCGCCTGATTGGCGACACTGGTCGCAACAATCAAACTACACACCAGAACGGCACATCCTCTAAGCCTCATCATGCCTGTCCTCCTGACTGGCGAGCGTCTATGCCGCATCCACGGCTGCTGACCGTCAGTCTACTCCGAGACAGCGTGTCGATCGGCCATGGAGGCCCCCAGAGGCACGATCCAGTTCGATTTCCCACGGCGAAAAATGGCCTCGTCAAAGCCATCTGCATCGCGTTGATTGCCCAAATAGGTCGATCCCTCAACGGATTGCCCCTTTTGAAGGCGAATTCGAGTCCCGGAGGGCGCCACGAGCCACACCTCGTCGACACCCTCGACACGCCCAAGAAAGGTTACTGACCACCGTTCCCACTTGGGATTGGAAACCGTGCCTGCTGCCTGTTCCGCCTCCGGGTCGGGTTTGGGTGGCTGCAAGAACGGGCTGGCCATTGCCAGTTGTGGCGGCCAAGCAATCTCGACTTTCGGCGGAGGGCCGTTCGCTTCTCGGCCCGGAATGAACAAGGTTCGAATCGCCACGGTCAACTCAATGAGATCCTGGTCACCCTTTCCCGAAAGCCGAACGCCTTCCACACGCGCCAGCCAGTCCGCGTTGTACGTAGCGTGAAGCGCTGCGGTGACTTGTTCCCATGTACCACTTCCCCGAAGCGTCGCTGGTACTTCCACGAAGTCAAGTTCGTCTCGCAAAGCTCGCCCGGCGATTCCCTTAAAATCCCGGCGACCTGGCGACTCCACTTTGTCCGCCGCCGACGTCGACACCGATGCGTCCGACAGGCCCGACGACTCGGCAATCTGCGATAGCGCCGCGCGAAGCGCGTGATCGACGCTCTCCTGCGATCCACCAAGTGTCCGTTGAACGATCAAGTCTGTCGCAGCATCTTGCCGATTCACTCCGAGCAAGTCTATTTTCCGCGACTCTATTCTCTCTCGCGCCGTTTCAATGCGATCTGCCAAATTGCCGCGGGGCGAAAGAATCCACGCCTCGACAGACCAAAATAATACGATGGCCACGACGAGCCCTACGCCGATCATCACCAGCAATTTCTGTCGCTCTTGGTTCACGGCGAAGCATCCTTCGCTTCAGACGGAATGGTTTCCTTGGTCTCTTCGGGAGTAGCGAGTCGAATGGTCACACCAAATGGCAATCGGTGACCGTCTTCTTTGTCAGCGCCGCTGGTGGCAACTTCCCAATCGGGATCATCGATCCACGACTCGCGAAACGCTTCGCCAACCTCACGGCTGGCTGCTTCGGCCTCGACAATGAGTCGCCGCGACGTAACCACGGACCAATCTTTGACACCCTCCTTTCGGGGCGCATCGACGCCTTCCCAATCAAAGACTCCTGACACCTCATCGACTACCAGCGAGCCTGCCGGCTGCAGGCGATCGATCATGTCCGCCATGTACATCTGCCACTGGGGCATCTTGGAGTTCCAGAGTTCCAGATGTCTGAGCCGATAGCGATTGCGGTGGTACCGCAGCCAGGGCGCTTCGAGACGGGCTGCTTCAGACGTCAACCTGTCCAGTTGCGTGCGGAGCCCCCGTGTAGATATTGAGCCGATCGTCCACACCAATGCCAGAATCACAAGCATTACGCCCAAAACACCCAGTACGGCAATTCTCCGCTCCGCGGCGTGATCGGGCGGCTGTCTGGTCTTCATAAAGTCAATCAGGGGATGCCGCTGATGTTGGCGAAGGAGCAACCCAACGAGCGGCCAGAGACCGCCGAGATCATGTCCTGCCAGATCAATGTCGGCGTGAGACTCAAACAGGTGAACTGGCATGTCAACGGCCTGGGCCACAGCCTCTCTGGCCGCCGCGACGACCTCGGGTTCACCAGTGAGCACGACCCGGTCGATCGATGGAAAATCTGATTCGACCTGCCAACTCAGCCATGTTCGTTTCGTTTCGGTAGCGACAACCTCTGCCATCTCTTGCGCACTGCCATGTGGCAGGGGTACGCCCCTGACAAATCGCACATGTTCACCCTGAACAAGCGTGAACTCAATGCCATCGGCAATCACGTCGACACAAGCCGTCGTCCCGCCATGCTCATCGCCCACCAAAAGCGATGCGCCAAGAAATCGTGGCGACAAGGCTCGGGGCGGGCGATTCAACGCTCGCATTCGACGCTGCGCACGATCCAGAGATGATTTCGGCAGCGCTGCAGCCAGTACATCGGTCTTGTCATCGCTTACCTGCGTGGGGAGGAAATCGATCTGCACTTCCTGTTCGGCAAGGTGGAGTTCTTCGGCCATGGCAAAACGCACCATGCCAGCCAACTCGCCTTCATCGCGCGTCGGAAAGGACAACTGCTTAATGACAGCATCGCCACGAGGAATGGCCACCGTGCAAGGCCCCTTGGCAATCCCACTGTCGTCGAGTTTGGTGCGCATCCATTCGATAAATGCATCTTCATCCACATCGACATCAAGGTCGGGGCGGCTGACATTCAACACGGCTTTGACTCGAAGCCCCACAGGCGTATTGATCGCAGAGATCGCACGGAGGCGACCGGGGCCCAACTCGATGACGATGCGGGGACGCGACATCTGTGTTTGATGCTACTGCAGGATGCCGCTCAGGGATGCCAGCGGCCAAGCCTAGGATCGTCCGGAGGGGGCGTCGGTTCGGGCTCTAGGTTGTCTTCCATGACTGTACCCGTGTCGGGTTGTTCTTCCGTGGGCAACTCGAGCACGTCATCCGCTAATTCCTCTGGAATGGTCGGTTCCGGTGGCAGGACCATCGGTTCGTTTTGCTCGATCTCGTCCAGAGAAGGTCGCCAGGCCAGTGCATGCGACTCCATCGTGACATCTCGCACCGACGCCAGTAGGGGTTGTTCGCCAGCCACATCGATGATCAATTCAAAGATCAATGGCCGATGCAGCGCCGCGTCCAGCGTATCCGTAGGAAGTTCACCACAGGCGACCCGGACACGCCACGTCCATGAACCAACGGTCATTCTGGGCAAGACGTCCGGAGCCAGCTCAATTGGAAGAATTTCTTGGGTGAATGGCCACGTCGCCGTGAGCCGCACATCCTCCTCAAGTTGGTCGCGGCGATCCACCATCGCAGCGGCCTGCTCGGTCGTCACGCCCGGGAGCGTCGCGAGCACTGCGACCCCGGCGGTGTTGATGTCGATCCGACCTCGTCGAAAGTTTCCAGTCTCAGTCGTCAATACATCAAGTGGTTCGGTCCAGCCCGACGGTGGCACTGAGTACGACATCATGAGCGACACAAGATCGCCGTCTGACTCCATCGGATCATCCTCCGCCACCTGCTTGAGCACCGTCACGGCGCCCTCGCCGAAACGCTCACGGATCCGTCCGGCCAGTTCCTCGGACCAAGGCATCGACAAATTGATGCGGAGATCGCCGCTGGACTGCAGATTCGGTTCATGCGCATGCACAGTCAGCCGACTGGCAAGGCCAGTATCACCCTGCAGTGCTGCGCCATCGGCAACGTTGATCTCCAGCAAATCCCGCACATCATCAATTCGAGTGGATGAACGCCGCGACACGACGGCCGCGGCAGACTCCTCGTCGAGTCCCGGAACTTCTGAAAGCATTTCGCTGGTCGCCAGATTGAGATCCACACAGGCCGCCTCAGGCAGCAGCAGACGCCCGTCTGGATGCTCGATCAATCGTGCCACGGTTGCGGTCGGACCAACTTCCCACAGTACGAACTGCGATTCGAGCGTCGGTATGACACCGTCGCGCATTTCATCACGCTGATCGTGCAACGACGATGCAATGACAAGCATGGCGCTTCGCATGGCAGACTGTCGCTGCACATCATCGACGCCGCCATCGATGCCGGCCATGTCGACGGTGGCCTGGGCCATCAACGCCACTGCCAACCACAGTGAGGCGGCGCAAATGACAGCGACGGCCGCGAGCACGATGCCACGTCGCCCATTCATGGCCGACGCCTCCATGTGCCCGGTGATGTGAAGACGCGTCGCCGATCCGGCAATCGCGTACGGTCGCCAGCATCATTGACGTTGACTGCATCAAACCACGCCTCCAATACGACGGCGCGAGGAAGCCCATCCGACTCGATGGAGTCAAATCGATCCAGCCACGTGTCGCCATCGAAGTAGCGCAAGCGAATATCGCCCAATCCAAGCGGCTGGCCCTCGTTGAATCGAATCTGTCCGTCCGTCCTATTGAACGCTACCGACACGCCACGACGCGCGACTAGTGGTTGTTCGCCAGGACGATCCTGCGCCACCTGCACTTCAAGGCTGTCGTTATCGCCAACCAAGCCAGCCTCACCTCCGCTCGATGCGGCACCGGTCGTGAGCATGAGTTCGATCCGATCGATGATGGCATCGACCACGTGCTGGCGATCCGCCCGATCCAGCACACGGGCGCGACTGCTTGCCACGGTATTGGTGAACTGCGTCATGGCTGCCAGGAGCGCCATAAAAATCGCTAGTGCCAGAAGCACCTCCAACAACGTGAAGGCCCGCCTCATTGCAGTCCATCCAACAGATCATCGGTTGTGAAGTCCTGCGACTGGTGCTCCCGCAAGCGTGCCAGTTCAACCAGCACCGCTTCAACAGGGTCGGAGCCTTCTTCCCGGACGGTGATCTGCACTTCCAAAATGCCCGCCCACTTGGTGCGGGTGGTCTCAACGGTCATCTCCAAGGCAAAACCATCGACCGCGCCCAACGACGCACCGTCGATCTCGGGCAGTCGACTGCTCCGCAGGTCACCGATACCGACCAACCCAGCGTCGATCATGGCCGCCACCGATGCAGCGGCATCCATGCATCGGCGCCGACGATCCGCCCGGTCCAGACCCGCCTCGGCCCCATCCACCGCTTGAATCGAGAACGCCGCGACACCCATCACGATAGCCAGCGCGACGATCGTCTCAAGCAGAACCGCAGCGCGACGAGCGATCATGGTGACTCCACCAGCACGGCCCCACTCCACGGATCCATCAATAGTCGGCCAATGCCACCATTTCCATCGGCCAGCGACAACGGTGAGTCCACCAGAAACGTGCCATCCGGAAGCGCCACTGCAATCAAGACTGCGTCGTCGAGCGGCGTACCCGTTTCGTCTGTTGTACCGCCGAGCGAGACGGTCAACAGTGGCGCCTGTTCCGACTCCTCATCAGTGGACTCACTTGTCCAGTGTCGCGCCACCAGTTTGTTCGGTTCAAGCGAAACCTCGATGGATACGCCCAATCGCCGCGCCAAAACACGACACTCCGTCAGCGCTCCACGCAAGCGATGAAGATCCCCATCAAACTCCGCTCGCTCGAACATGGTCTGGGCGGGCACGAGAATGACCGCTCCCAATGCCAGAATCAGACCGATCGCCACAAGCAGTTCGAGCAGCGTGAACCCGCAGCGGGCAGATCCCCGTCGCACCGGCCGCCCGTGGAAGATCATCCGCCGACCGCCGGTTCCCGCTCGCCCGTAAAGGATTCGTCTTCCTCAAACTCACCGTCGACCGTCTTGCGACGATCGTGATTGGTGATGTCATCGGACGTGCCTTCTTCGCCGTCGGGCCCTGTTGACACAAGATCGTAATACGACTCACCGACGAGTTCGCCGGGATATGTGTAGGTCAACTCACGGCCCCATCGATCGCTGACCACTGGCTCTTCGAGGTACGGGCCCTTCCAACGGGTGGCCTCATCCTCGTTCTCCAGTGCCTCGCGGTTCCACAAGACTTCAATGCCCTCATCTTCGCTTGGGTATCGCTTGAGGTCCAAGCGGAAACGCTTCATCGCCGAATCGACCTGGTCAAACTGGGCACGCTGCACATCCTGTTCGGCCATGTCGCCGATGGAAATGAAGTTCACTGTGACGATCGCGCCCAGCGCCAGCAAAATAGCGATGACGATGAGCAGTTCGATGAGCGTGAAACCGGAACGGACGCGACGTGCATGCATTGGAAGAACCTCCTGTGCCATGGTACCGATTGCGGAGCGACGTGCAGCCCCCCCCCCTCTTACTGGACGGCGCCGCCCATTCTCATCATCGGCAGCACCAGCGCTATGAAGATAAAAACTACCATTGCCGCCACGCACAAGAGCAGGGCGGGTTCCATCAGCCGCAGCAGGAGGTCGAGACGCCGATCCACCCGTCGCTCAGCCATTTCCGCCATTTGCTCCATGACACGCGGCATCGCATTGGCCTCTTCAGCAATCTGCAGCATCTCGACCATCTCCTCGTTGAACACACCGGACACTCCCAGCGGTGCCGCCATCGATTCACCTGCCCGAACGGCCTCGACGGCGCCACCAATGGAGTCCTCGAGCTGGGGTTGCCCCGCGGCGGAGCGGGCGATTTCAAGCGATTGCAACACCGGCACGCCACTGCCCAGCAGGGTGCCGGCCATCCGCGCGAAACGAGCTACGGCCAGATCCCTGACCAGCGGCGCCACGACGGGCAGTTTCAATGATGCCGCCCCAACCAGCCGCCGCGTGGCCGGCCGCGATCGCACCATGACGCCCGCGGCAATCAGCATCAGGCACACACCCAGCAGCAGTGGCCACCATCCGATGATGAATGCCGACAGACCCAGCAAGATGTGTGTAGCCGCCGGCACTTCGATGCGTTCGAAATATGGTTCAAACTTGGGCACGAAGGCCACGAGTGCGTAGATCACGGCGCCTACGCCCGTCACGACCAGAATGATCGGGTAGATGAGATTGCCAATGACCCGGGCGCGAAGCGCTGCCTGGCGTTCGAGCAAGTCAGCCAAACGCTGAAAAGATTCGCCGAGAAATCCGCCTCGCTCGCCCGACTCAATCATCGCTGACTGCACAGTCGTAAACACACGAGGAAACTCACGCATCGCATCGGCCAACGGCGTTCCGTCTGCGACCTGATCGGCCACGTCGCAAAAGACGCGTGACAGCGCCGGACACGCACGTCCTCCCGCCAATAATCTCAACGATCGCAGTAGCGGAACGCCCGCTTCGAGCAGATCGGACAGGCTGCGGCAGGCCCCGGCCATCGCGGTGGTCGACACACTTCGCTCAAAGAGCGGTGGGCGATCCTGCGTCAGTGTGATGGGTACAAGTTCCCGTCGTCGCAACTCTGCCAACGCACCATCACGACTGGGCGTTTCCAATCGCCCCGCGATCAGTTCGCCTTGGGTACTTCTAGCTTGGTAGGACCAGTTGGGCATGAATACGCGACTCCCGCGGGGCTACTCGTCATCTCCACGCAATTTAGCCAGGACACTTAGGTCTTCCAGCGTGGTCAAGTCGCCAGCTGCATCTCGGCCCGCTGCGATGTCACGCAGCAGCCGCCGCATGATCTTGCCAGATCGAGTCTTGGGAAGCGATTCAGTAAATCGAATGATGTCTGGCTTGGCGATGGCGCCAATCTCCTCGGCGACATGAGCGCGGAGCGTGTCGCGCAGCGCGTCGTCGGCCTTCCAATCCGATGACAAGGTGCAGTAGGCTGCAATCCCAGTGCCCTTGATCTCGTGAGGCATTCCCACCACCGCCGCTTCAACGACCGCAGGGTGGCTCACCAGCGCCGACTCGACTTCCATCGTGCCGAGTCGATGACCCGACACATTGATGACATCATCCATTCGTCCCATGATCCAAAAGTAGCCACGCTCGTCGCGGCGAGCGCTGTCGCCGGCGAAGTACATGCCCTCAACGCGAGAGAAATAGGTATCGATGTACCGCTGTCGATCACCGTACACACCACGCAGCATGCTCGGCCACGGCTTGCGTATGCACAGCAGGCCACCCTGCCCCTGAGGTTGTTCCACACCGTGCTCATCGACAACCGCCGCATCGATGCCCAGGAAGGGCAACGTGCACGAACCGGGAACGGTTGGTGTCGCGGCAGGCATGGGCGTAATCATGTGGCCGCCGGTTTCCGTCTGCCACCATGTGTCAACGATCGGGCAGCGTTCGTGTCCGATCACCCTGTGGTACCACATCCACGCTTCTGGGTTGATTGGTTCGCCCACCGTGCCAAGCACGAGCAACTTGGAGAGATCGTGGCGGCGCGGGTGCTCCTCGCCCCACTTCATAAAGGCGCGAATGGCGGTGGGTGCCGTATAGAAATGCGTGACGGCGTGACGCTCGCAGATGTCCCAGAAGCGATCTTCGGCGGGAAAGTTTGGCGCACCCTCGTACATGAGCGTAGGCACGTGGTTTTGCAGCAAGCCGTAAATAATGTAGGAATGCCCAGTGATCCACCCCACGTCGGCAGTGCACCAATAGACATGGTCATTGCTCGGACGCAAGTTGAACGTGTAGCGGGACGTCAGAAAGGTATGCACGAGATAGCCACCAGTCGTGTGCACGATGCCTTTAGGCTTTCCGGTGCTTCCTGATGTGTACAGCAGGAAGAGCATGTCTTCGCTGTCCATCTCTTCACAGAGGCATTCCGTTGAGGCCTCTTCGACAAGGTCATGCCACCAGTGGTCGCGATTCGAGTGCATCGTAATGTCGTTGGCACATCGCTTGAGCACAATGACGTGCTCGATGACATCGGTCATGGTGGTCGCTTGATCGACGTTGGCCTTGAGTGGTACGACTTTGCCTCGACGCCACGCACCATCGCATGTGATGACAATGTTGGAACCAGCATCTTCGACGCGATCCGCGATCGCCTGCGAGGAGAATCCTCCAAAAATCACGCTGTGAGGCGCGCCGATCCGAGCGCACGCGAGCACAGCAATAGTCAGTTCCGGCACCATGCCCATATATATGGTCACGATGTCACCTCGTTTGACGCCCAATTTTTTGAGCACATTGGCAAAGCGGCTGATCTCATCTTTGAGATCGCGATAGGTCAAGTTGCGGACTTCAGGGCCATCATCGCCAACTGGCTCACCTTCCCAGATGATCGCCGTCTCATCGCCATGTCCGTTGTCGATCAATCGATCGACGCAGTTATGGCAGGCGTTGATCTTGCCCCCGACAAACCAGCGTGCATCCGGGCAGTTCCACTCGAGCACTTCATCCCACTCATGGAACCAGTCCAACTCGCTGGCCACGGCACCCCAGAACTGATCCGGATGTTCAATGCTCTCTCGATGCAGGTTGTAATAATCGTCCATTGACTCAATCCAAGCACCACCACATCGTTCGATGAAGTCGGCTGGTGGATCGAAGACGCGATCTTCCTGCAGCACTGATCGAATTTTGGATGATTCAGATTCAGGCATAGATCAGAACTCCTCAGGCGTGAACGATGTAGCCTATCCGACGCTGGGCGTGGTCATCTTCCCTTGCGGCCCTTCTTTGGGCCCTTGCCACCTCGTTGTTTGCCGCCCTCGGTTCGCTTTTTGTAGCGGTCCTTGGGGGATGTCTGGTACTTGAAGGCTTTGGGAAGATCGTCGATCGTGCGGTTGGGCCGCTGGGTGACAAGCAGATCCATCTGCCGGCTCGCCAAATCGATCCGCATGATCTGCACCGTGATCGGGTCACCCACCGCCAACACCGCCCCGCTGCCTTTGGCGACAACACGTCCTTGCCCCTCAATTTCAACCCAGCGATCACGGCGACCGGTGCCAAAGTTCTCCCACGCCACTTGACCATCGACGAGGTATCGATCAAGCGAGACCCACATACCACCGGGATTGAAGCCCGTTACGACGGCGGGAACTTCCTCACCGAGATGGTGCTCGTGCAGGTATTGCATCACAAGGAACTCCCTCAAACTCCGCTCAGCCGCCGCACTTGTGCCTTCCGTATCACTGCAGTGCCGGCCCAGCGACACGAGGTCGTTCTCTGAGATTGTGCGTTCATCGTCGCGCAGGCTTTGCTCCATCTGACTTCGCTTTCGGCCGCCAAAGGATTCGGTGCCATTGGCCGTTTGCTCAAGCCATGCTTCAAGCGCGCGATGCACAATTAGGTCTGGGTATCGACGAATAGGAGATGTAAAGTGCGCGTAGTGATCACTCGCAAGTGCAAAGTGACCGACAGCCGCCGGGCTGTACTCGGCCTTGGTCAGGGTCTTGAGGACAGCAAAGTGAATGGCGCGTGATGCAGAATGACCTCGTGTCGCGTTGAGTAGTTTCTGCAGATCCTTTCGATCTGGGTCATCTGGAACCCGAAAGCCCGATGCGCCAGCCATCATGCGAAGGTCCGCAAGATCATCCATCGCAGGCTCGGGGTGGATGCGACGCAGAATCGAAATGCCCAAGCCGTCAAAAAGACGCGACACGGCCTCGTTGGCCTCGACCATAAACATCTCAATAATCGTGTGCGTAAAAGCGTCATCTTCGGGATGCACGTCCGAGACATGGCCTTCTTCGTCAAATTCCAGCACTGATGTTGGCAGGTTCAGGGAGATCATGCCGCGACGTTGTCGCCGCTTGCGAATGACACGCGAGAGCCGGTCGGACTGTCGCAGTGCTTCGAGGACCGCTTCTGCTGGTTCAGTATTGGTACGCGATTCTTTCCTCGCAGTCTTTCCATTGCCATCGATCCACGCTTGCGCCTCGAGATAGGTGAAGCGTTTGTCGCTATTTATAAGCGTGGCGTGAAATCGAGTGTCTTGCACCTTGCCGCGTTCGTCGATGCGAACGAAAATACTCTTGGCGCACCGATCCACGCCTTCCTGTAGCGAACACACGCCGTTACTGAGTACTTCTGGAAGCATGGGCAGCACAAGTCGCGGCAAATACGTGCTGTTTCCTCGGGCTCGCGCTTCATCATCGAGCGGCGTATCGGGCCGTACAAAGTGCGCCACGTCGGCAATGTGAATGCCAAGTTCCCACTCCTTGGCGGTGTCATTCCAAGTAAGGGAGATCGCATCATCAAAGTCTCTCGCGTCAGGCGGGTCGATGGTAAACGTCGTCAGTTCGCGGATGTCGTATCGATCGCCGGGTTGCTCGACCCGTTTCGATGCCTCCCTCGCTTCGTTGACGATCTCGGGAGGGAACTCATCTCGCAACCCGAAGGCCGCGATCACCGCCTGTGTCTCGACATCGGGGCGCCCCGCTTCTCCGAGCACTTGAGTGACCACACCCTCACCGAGGTAATCCCCCTCCGGGGGCACCGTCAGTTCGAAGACGACCTTGTCGCCGATCTTGAGGTTTTTTGCGCCCGCATCGTGAATGATCACCGACGTGCGGAGACGCTGGCCATCGGGTTCGACCAACCACGCGCCCTTCTTTTGCACCACAGTGCCGCTAAAGATCGTGTGCCCACGTTCGAGCACCTCGGCGACTTTGCCCGCGGGCGACCCTCCCTTCCAACCGTGCTTGCGAGCCACCGAGCAGCGAACCGTATCACCGGTAATGGCCCCATTGGTCGCCTCGCGGGGAATGTACAGATCGCCTTCGCGACGAGGTACATCGGGCCGCACGAAGCCAAAACCACGTCGTGTGGCTTTGAAGACACCGGTGATTTCCTCGCCCATCGGTCGCAGTCGCACCCGCTCGCCGGATTCTTCGATGGCGTCCTCTTCGAGCAGTTGGCCAATCGCTTCGCGGACGGCCTCCTTGTCATCGCCCTGGGCACACATGGCGCGGGCGAGTTCATGCACGTCGGCGGCGCGACCGTCTTCGCGGGCGAGGTGGTCGAGTATTCGGCGGGTGTATCGAAGGGGCATGTGGAGTGTGCGGAGGGTAGCAGTGCCGGCGCAATACTGTTATGGAGCATCAACCCTTTGCGGGAGGCTTCTTTGCCGACTTCTTCGACGGCTTGGTCTCCCGCACCCGACGCTTAGCTGCGTCGACGAGATTGCCCACACCACGACCTTCGCGGGCAGTGTGGGTGGGTGTCGAGGTTGACCCGGAGAGTTTCTTCTCGGCTGGAGTCGACTTGTCCTTGGACTTTTCCTTGGGCTTGTCCTTGGGCTTGTCCTTGGATGATGTGTCCGAAGAGACTGTGG
>CAZGFN010000001.1:0-54701 GCA_964524945.1 uncultured Isosphaeraceae bacterium | reverse complement strand
TCCTTGGGCTTGTCCTTGGGCTTGTCCTTGGATGATGTGTCCGAAGAGACTGTGGTATCGGGCTTGGGCGTTGAATCGGAGGTGAGTTTGTCTTTGGTGTCGGACTTGGTCTTGGGCGTACTGTCAGCCTTTGTCTCAGACTTCTTTTTGGCATCCTCTTTGGACGCCTTCTCATCAGCAGCCTTCTCGGCCGCCGCTGCCTTCATGCTGGCAGCACCGCCCTTGATGATGAATCCTGCGCCAATGCCGATGAGGCGTTCAAGTTGCAATCGGCCGCACGCTGGGCACTTGCGTTTGACAGGCGCCCGCATCGACTGCACCAACTCAAAGGCGTGCTCGCACGCCTTGCAGCGATAGTCGTAGGTCGGCATCGCGTCAGGGTGCCACAGCCACCTTGGCAGCCCGAAGCACATGCTGTTCAGTAGAAAAGCCTGGCTGCATCACCATCGTGATGTGCCCGGACTCGATGCCCTCGGCTGGCTGTTGCAACATCGCCTCGTGACGTTGCGGATCGAACTCATCCCCAACACTCGGCTCGATGATCTTGGCACCCAAATCCTCGAGCGTCTTGATGAACTCGTCGCGGGCCAACTGTACGCCCTGAGCAAACTGCTGGGCGCTCATGCTTTCGGTGCTTTGGGCAAGCGCCAAGTCCATCTGATCGAGCACTGTCAAAATGCTGCGAAGTGCTCCCGCTACCGAAGCACGACTGACTCGCACTTCGTTCTCGCTGGCACGTCTCTGGTTATTTCGAAGTTCCGCCAGCGCGCGAAGACGGTCTTCTTTAGTCTGGGCAAGCTGGTCCTGCAACCACTCCAAGCACATGCGGACATCGCCCCGCGACTCCTCGGTCACCTGGCCTAGCAGGGCGTCATCTACCTCGACGACTTCTTCCGTAGTCTCTTCGGGATCGCAACCATTGGCGGCCTCATCGTGTTGTGCATGCAGTTCGTCAGTCGTCATGGGTCCATCGCCTCCGCGTCAATAGCCGCGGACAGCGTCCTTGATTCGGGTCCAGAACCCGGGTGGTTTTTCATCAACATCAACATGTTCGGTCTCGGCGAATTCGGTCAGCAACTCCCGCTGCGAATCCGTCAAATGCCGCGGCACGACCAGATGTAACACCGCGACCAGATCGCCACGGCGCCCACCGCGAAGCGTCGACATACCAAGGCCTTTAATACGGAACAATTCCCCATTCTGTGTGCCCGCTGGAACGTGTAATTGATGCGGCTCGGGCGATTCGAGTTGGAGCACATCGATTTCACCACCGAGCGCCAACTGGGAGTACGTCACGTTGACCAGCACGATAAGGTCGTCGCCTTCGCGTTCAAATTTATCGTGCTGCTCGATACGAACCAGAACGTGCAAGTCGCCACGCTGGCCAGTCCCTGCAGGATCAACTTCCGATGGCGGTGGTTCGCCCTCGCCGGCCAGCCGCACCGCCTGCCCGTCGCGAATCCCAGCCGGGATGTGCACACTCAACTTTCGCTCCGTACCCCGCCGACCACGTCCATCGCACACACGGCAAGGGTCGGATACCACGCGGCCCGTGCCGCGACAGTTCGGACACGCCGTGACCATGCGAAACATGCCCCCGAGTCCTGCCTGCGCTACCTGTCCGTTGCCATTGCATGTCGAGCATGTGATTGGCGAACTTCCCGGCGCCGCACCGTCACCCCCGCATTCCTGACACACATCGACACGCGTAAAGGTAATCTCGCGATCGACGCCTTCGAAGGCTTCTTCCAGTGTGATTTCAAGTGGATACTCAAGGTCGTAACCGCGCGCGGCACGCGCCCGCCGGCCGCTGGGGCCCCCTGGACCTCCGCGCCCCCCAGCAAAACCCATCCCCTCAAAGATATCGCTGAACATCGAGAAGATGTCATCCGGGTTCATCGATCGGAAGTCGTGCCCTGGACGCTGCTTCAACCCGTCGTGACCAAACTGGTCGTACATCCGACGTCGCTCGTCGTCGCCAAGCACTTCGTAGGCCTCGGCCGCTTCTTTGAAGCGAACTTCTGCCGTTGGATCGTCCGGATTGCGATCCGGATGAAACTTCATGGCTAGCCGACGATAAGACCGTTTGATGTCATCGCCGGACGCGGTGCGTTCGATGCTCAGTACTTCGTAGTAGCAGCGGGTAGTCGACATGGTGGGACCCCCTCCAACTCGGGCGTCCTGCTACCGCAGCAGCAAGACGCCCGGGGAGAGAAGGAGACAAACTCAGGAGATGGCGCCGTTGATGGGCTCGCTGTCGTCAGCAAGTTCCGTCAGAGCAACATCTGTGGTGAGCATCAGTCCAGCGACTGATGCGGCATTGCGAAGTGCAGTACACACGACCAAGGCTGGATCGATAATGCCGGCCTTGACTAAGTCCTCATAGGTACCGGTTCCGGCGTTGAAGCCGAAGGCGCCGGTGCCTTCCTTAACCTTTTCGACGACGACATCGCCGTCGATGCCCGTATTGTCGGCGATGCAGCGAGACGGCGATTCAAGGGCGCTCGACAGGATGTCAAAGCCGAACTTCTCGTCGCCACGAGCCTTACTTCGGGCAGCGGAGACGGCTTCCTGAGCACGGAGATACGAGACACCGCCGCCAGGAACATAGCCTTCCTTGGCAGCAGCACGGGTGGCATTGAGCGCGTCATCGACGCGGTCCTTGCGTTCCTTCATTTCGACTTCGGTGTTGCCGCCGACCGAAATGACCGCCACGCCACCGGTGAGTTTAGCCAGACGCTCTTGCAACTTCTCGCGGTCGTAATCGCTCGTGCTATTCTCGATTTGGGCCTTAATTTGATTGGCGCGTTGATCGACGTCAGCTTTCTTTCCAGCACCCTTGATGATGGTGGTGCCATCTTTGGTGATGGTGATCCGCTTGGCAGAACCCAATTCTCCCGTGGTCACATCCTCGAGGTTGCGACCGAGATCCTCGGCAAAGAAGGTTCCGCCGGTGAGCGTGGCGATGTCACCGAGCATGGCCTTGCGGCGTTCGCCAAAGCCAGGGGCTTTAACGGCGCACACTTGGAGAACGCCACGAAGTCGGTTCACGACCAAGGCCGCGAGAGCCTCGTTCTCGACATCCTCGGCGATGATCAACAGAGGCTTGCTAGTACCCGCCACGGTGTTAAGCAGCGGGAGGAGATCGGCCAGATTGGCAATCTTCTTTTCATGAATGAGGATGTTGCAGTCTTCGAGCACGCACTCGGCCGACTTGGGGTCGGTCATGAAGTACGGACTGAGGTAGCCCTTGTCAAAAGCCATACCTTCGACGTAGTCCAGTGTGGTATCAGCCGTCTTGCCTTCCTCCACTTCAACAACGCCATCGTGTCCAACCTTGGCAATAGCTTCGGCAATAAGCGCGCCGATTTCGGTGTCGTGATTGGCTGACACCGTGGCGATCTTCTGCAAATCTCCCTTACCGCGGCAATCCGTAGCGGTGTCTTCGATGGCGACACACGCAGCCGAAGCGGCATTATTGATGCCACGCTGCATGACAACAGCATTGGCACCAGCAGTCACATGACGAAGGCCTTCGCGGTAGATGGCTGATGCGAGCACCGTGGCGGTCGTAGTACCGTCGCCGGCAAGGTCGGCCGTCTTCTTGGCGACCTGATGGACCATCTGAGCGCCCATATTCTCGAATGAGTCGGACAGTTCGATCTCCTTGGAGACCGACACGCCATCTTTGGTCACGGCGGGGCCGCCCCATGACTTCTGGACGACGACGTTGTGGCCACTTGGACCCATCGTCGATGCGACGGCCTTGGCCAGTTTCTCCACACCCACAAGGAAACCCTCGCGAGCGGCGGAATCGAATTTCATTTGCTTGACTGACATGACATGTCTCCGATCAACGGCTGTTTAGCCGGGTTATCACTCAACGATGCCGAGCAGTTCGCTCTCACGCATGATCAGGTGTTTGGCGTTCTTGATTTCAATTTCGGTCCCGGAGTACTTGCCGTAGACGACGGTGTCGCCCTTGGAGACGGCCGGCTTGATGCGCTCGCCATTGTCGAGCAATTTGCCCGGGCCACACGCCACGACCTTGCCCTGAACGGGCTTTTCCTTGGCCGACTCGGGCAGGTAGATGCCTGACTCGGTGCGGGACTCTGCTTCAAGAGGCTTGATGAGAATGCGATCTTCCAGAGGTTTGACTGCCATTGCTTCGTTCCTTACATGCGACGCTATTGGTCGCGATTGTGTGTTGGTGTTCATGCCGCCATCGTGGGCGGCGTGTTGTGTATCCGTTGTGGGCTCAGAAGCCCATGCCACCCATGCCAGGCATGCCGCCCATGCCGCCCATGCCAGGCATGCCGCCCATGCCGCCCATGCCACCCATGCCGTCCATGTCGTGGTCATGTCCATCACCGGCCTCTTCCTTGGAGGGAATCTCGGTGATGATGCAATCGGCGGTGAGGAGGAGGCCAGCTACCGAGGCTGCGTTTTGCAAGGCGGTGCGATCAACCTTAGCTGGCGTAATGACGCCATCCTTGAGCAGACATCCGTACGTATCAGTCAGTGCGTTGTAGCCCCAACTGCCTTCGCCCTCGCTCACACGGGCCACGATCACAGTGCCCTTGGCACCGGCGTTGTCGGCGATAGCACGCAGCGGCACATGAAGCGCCTCGCGAACCATGTCCACGCCGAGCTTTTCATCGCCCTTGGCCTTCTTGCGGGTGCCGTCGAGTGAGTCAGCAGCACGAATGAAACTGACGCCACCGCCTGGAACGATGCCTTCTTCGACCGCAGCACGCGTGCTATGCAGCGCGTCTTCGACGCGAGCCTTCTTTTCCTTAAGTTCCGCTTCGCTGCCGGCGCCAACATTGATCTGCGCCACCCCGCCGCCAAGTTTCGCGAGTCGCTCTTGCAACTTCTCGCGGTCGTAGTCGCTGTCGCTCGCTTCGATCTCTCGGCGAATCTGGTCGATCCGACCTTGGATGTCCGCGGTGCTGCCAGCGCCTTCGATGATCGTCGTGTTGTTGCCGTCAATCACGACCTTCTTGGCACGTCCGAGTTGAGATACCGAAATTTTATCCAGATCAATGCCAAGGTCCTTCATGATCGGTTCGCCACCGGTCAATGCCGCGAGGTCTCCGAGCATGGCCTTGCGTCGATCGCCGTAGCCTGGTGCCTTGACGGCACATACCTGAGCAACGCCGCGAAGTTTGTTGATGACCAACGTCGAGAGTGCTTCGCCGGTGATGTCCTCGGCAATGATCAGCAGAGGCTTCTTCGACTCTACTGCTTTCTCAAGCAGTGGAACGATTTTCTGCACGCTGTCGATCTTGTCTTCGTAAATGAGGATGAGCGGCTTGCTCATTTCAACGGTCATCTTCTCGGCATCGGTCACGAAGTTCGGACTGAGGTAGCCGCGGTCAAACTGCATGCCTTCGACGACATCGACTTCCGTTTCAAGGCCCTTGCCTTCTTCGACCGTGATGACGCCATCTTTGCCGACTTTGGAAAAGGCGTCGGCCATGATGCGGCCGACCTCGACGTCGTTATTCGCCGAGATCGTTGCAACTGCTTTGATGTTGTTTTCAACCGGACGCGCCATGTCGGCGATCTCGGTCGTGACCGTATTGACAGCCGCTCGCATGCCCCGGACCAGCGCGTTGGCATCAACGCCCGCGGCGATACGCCGCAACCCTGCGCGGAAGAGTGCCTCACTAAGCACCGTAGCAGTGGTCGTGCCGTCGCCAGCGACGTCGCTGGTGCGGCTGGCGGCTTCGCGGACGAGCCGGGCACCAAGGTTCTCGACCTTGTCACGAAGTTCAACTTCTTCCGCGACCGTCACGCCGTCCTTGGTGACGGTCGGGCCGCCCCAGGATTTGTCGATCACCGCATTGCGGCCACGTGGGCCCAGCGTGGACTTCACAGCATTGGCGAGTTTCTCAACGCCGACCAGAAGTGATTTACGGGCATCAGTGTCAAAGGCCAGATCTTTAGCGGCCATAGGAGGTCTCCTGATTGATTGATAGGTCCTTCTCTCCCCATACGGTCGCAGCGGCGACCATCGGGAGAAAACACACCCGCAAGCGGCGCGCCAAAATGCATCCAATCTCACCTCGAAACACCCCATTACCCCCTTACCCACCCTGACACCCCCTGAAATCCGCCCCTCCTCCCTCTGCCAAGCTGGCAGTACCCCCACCCCCGCTTGGGAGACCGCCTTAAGGACGAAAACAAGTCCGGCTCCCCAAAATGCAGCTCAGGCGGCGGGTTTGAGGAGGGTTGAGAGCCGCGGGGGAGGCTTGATGAGGGCGTGACGGACCCAGAACATGTTGGTCATCAGGTAGAACAAGCCCACGGCGACAAAGAGGTCGGTGATGGCGGCAAGGACCAACGGAATCAGTTCCATACCATCCAACGCCCCGCGGCTCTCTGCCGACATCAACATGTGCACAGGGAACCACAGATAGACCACCCATGACAACAGCATGATGGCCAGAGCAATTAACAGTGACGGAATCCGCTGCCGCCCGGCCCCCCCCACGCGAAATGCCCGGCTTTGCAAGCCGACTTGCAGCAGCACACCACACAGCCCCCACAGCACGATGCCCCCGGCGACGACCGACAGCAGTGGCGCTAGATGTATCCCAACACCAACAAAGCGGCTCTGAATGCCAACAACTTCAAGCACAGATGTAAGGGAGTCGAGAAGGAGGATCGCCCACATAGCCCACAGCATCCATGCTCCCAAGAACACCAGCATGATCGAACCAATGGCCATACGCCATACGCCACGCCAAGCCTCCGGTCGCGCCTTCTTCGAAGCGGGTCGAATCCACCAACTGCTCGCTATCCCCAACACGCCTGTGAACAGGACGACCCAGCCATAGATCCCCAGAATGAAGATTTCTTTGGGGGCCGCATTCCCCGTGGTCGCCACAGAGAATATGACCAGCAGGCGACCGAGCATCCCAACCAGGTGCATCACCAGCAAACTTGTCACAACCACCACAAGACCCCGCCCCACAGCGGAGGGATTGGCAAGGGCTAGATTCCTGTGCGCCACAGGATCGATCATCTGCCCAATCGAATAGGGAATGGGGAACCCGCACTCAGCGCACGTTCCATTCGCTGCAGCCCCCCGAAGGTCATACCGACACCGACTGCACGCCAGTGACTCGACCAGTTGCATGCCCTCCAGCCTGATTGGGCCATCAACGCCCTGAAGCACTGTGGGCACCTGTTCATGCATGTCTTTAGCCACCGATGACTCCTTGGCCCGCCAACATCGGCCATATCCACCGCAGCGGTATAGTGGCCGGCCATGAGTATCGCCTCCTGTGCTCGATTGCGTGAGAATATCACGTCTGTCTTTCTCGGCAATGCTGCGGCAGCAGACCGAGTCATCGTGTGCCTGCTCTCCCGAGGCCACCTGCTCATTGAGGACGTCCCTGGAGTAGGCAAAACGGTGCTGGCACGTTCGCTTGCCCGAAGCATTGATGGATCCATTTCACGAATCCAATGCACGCCTGACCTGCTGCCAAGCGATGTCACAGGCGTCACGGTCTACGAGGCAGGCAAAGAGTCCTTCCGATTCCAACCCGGTCCGCTCTTTCACAACATCGTCATCGCCGACGAGATCAACCGCGCTACCCCGCGGACACAGGCCGCCTTGCTCGAAGCCATGTCCGAGGCAACGGTGACCATCGATGGGGAATCTCGGCCGCTGCCATCACCCTTCATGGTCATCGCGACACAAAACCCATATGAGTTCGAAGGCACGTACTTCCTACCCGAAAATCAACTCGACCGCTTTCTCATGCGAATCAGTCTGGGCTATCCGGCCCCCTCGGATGAAAGTCGCATCATCGAACGCCAACCCGCTCGCCGCGATCTAGCAACACTCGAGGCGGTCATCGGCGTATCTGACATCGAATCAATGCAAGAGGCCGTCGATGCTGTTGGCCTAGATGCTTCGCTGGTCGACTACATCATCGCACTGGCGACCACGACCCGGGAACATGACGACCTACAAATCGGCATCAGCCCCAGAGGCTCGCTCGCTCTTGCACAAGCAGCTCGGGCAACAGCATGGTTAGCTGGGCGGACCTACTGCGTACCTGAGGACGTTGTCTCCAACGTACTTCCAGTGTGCGCCCATCGCATCATCAGCCGCACCACCATGCACGAGGGCGACACGCTCACAGCGCGACGCATCATGCAGCAGGTGCTTGAATCGGTCCCAAGCCCTTCTTGACGCGTCCGTGATGTGCTCTACCGTCTTCCGATGACTTCTTCGCGAAGCGTCGCGATGTCGGGCAGGTTGCGGTACAGACCGTCGTAGTCCAAGCCGTATCCCACGACAAACGCATCGGGAATGTCAAACCCAACGTGTCGTTCCTCAATGGGACATGGTCCAACACGCGGAACATCTTTCCGAAGCAGTACGCACGTCACGATGTTGGCAACACCTGTGTCGGTCAGCACCCGCGTGAGGTAGTCCAACGTTCCACCTGAGTCAAAGATGTCGTCAACGAGCAGCACAGTTCGCCCCTTCAACCCGTCGGGAAGTTCCGACGCACGCTGAATGCCCTGGCTGTTCACACTGGTTCCTGGATAGGAACTGACTGTCACGGGCAGAATGCGAAACGAAAGCGGCAATTGCCGCACCAAGTCGGCAGCAAAGAACAGGCTTCCGGTCATCACGGGCATGACCACCAGTTTGCCGGCATCAGCCACACCGGCCAGATCACCCACCAATGCCTGCCCGAGCTGGTCCACGCGGTCGGCAATCGAGTCTCGATCAATCAGGATTCGGTCAATATCTCGCTGCATCTCTCTGGGTGTATGCTACTACAGTGGAAAATCGCACCCAAATGCTTACCTAGCAATGACTTAGGGGTCTTTGTTTGAATAAAAATGCCGTTCCTGATATCCTACACTGGATCATGGCAACCACCAAGAAAACGGCAAAACAAGCGAAGGCTGGGACTAGGCGGACCAAGGGGCATAAGGCTGATGCCACCATTCATGCTGGCAACATTCGCACCTTTCCCACCGCCATCAAGGCACTCTTGGACCGACCCAACATCGAGCGATTGCGGCCCACACGCATTCCTACCGATGTCTTCAAGTTGAAGCGAATGGAAGATCTGCTTGAAGCACTGGGCAATCCACATCAGGAATTGCGGGCGGTGCACATCGCTGGAACGGTCGGCAAAGGCTCAACCATCGCGATGTTTGACGCCATGCTTCGCGGATGTGGATGGGCTACGGGCGCCTACACATCACCGCACCTGATTGACATCCGCGAGCGGATCATGATCAATGGCGAACAGATCGGGCGGGCCGACTTCACAACGCTGACGCAACAAGTCGTCGAAGTCGCGGAGCGTGTCGCCTCCGACGCATCCTTCTTTGAACTGATCACAGCTATGTCCTTTGTCCACTTTGCCCAGCAGGCTGTGGACATTTCAATTATCGAAACTGGTCTCGGCGGTCGCCTTGATGCAACGAATCTCATCACGCCCTCGGTTTCACTTATCACCAAGATCGACCTAGACCACCAGCACTTGCTTGGCGAGACCGCTGCTGAAATCGCCCGCGAAAAAGCAGGCATCTTCAAGCCCGGTGTGCCAGCCATTTCAGTAAAGCAAACACCGGAAGTAGAAGCAGTGCTGCGAGAAGTCGCCGAGGAAGTCGGCAGTGAGCTTCGCATCATCGGTAAAGAGATTGACTTCAGCGGCCGGTTCTGTGTCACCGACGACCTCGGTGCACACATGCGAATCTGCCTCCGGGGCGACCGAAACCAATACATGCACCTTCCGGTGCCGCTTGCTGGCGAACACCAGGCCGACAACTGTGGACTGGCACTGTCAGCGCTCGACGTCATCGGATCAAACGATTCCGACTTTGACGAATCCGCCGTCTTCCGTGGCCTTGCCGAAACATCCAACCCTGGTCGGATGGACATGTGTTGGCAGCAACCACGCATCATTGTCGACGGCGCCCACAACCCCGCTTCAATGCGAGCCCTCATGCGTGAAATCGGTGCGCATGTCCCGTTTGATTCGATGATCTGCATCTTTGGATGCAACGCCGACAAGGATGTAAATGCCAATCTTGAGATGCTCTCGCAGGGCAGTGACAAGATCATCTTCACCAAGGCTTCCAATCAGCCCCGCGCTGTGGAACCCAAGGAACTCTGCCGACGCTTTGAAAAACTCAAGGGACGCACCTGCCAAACCGCCCCAACCATCACCAAGGCCTTGGAGATCGCCACCAACGCAGCGAGTCGTGATGACCTGATCTGCGTGACTGGCAGTTTCTACCTCGTCGGTGAGACCATGGGATTCCTTCGTGATCGCATGGCAGCTCGAAAGAGAGCCTGAGTAGGCGCCACTGACCGACAGGCGGATCACGACCCCACGTATCATGGCCCGCCATGTCAGAAACCCCGAGTTCAACCCCTCAATCCCGCCCCCCGGCTTCCGATGCACCGTTTCGATACGGCGCGACGCTCGCCAATGACATCGAACAACGCTGGCAGCAGCGGTGGCTTGAGTCCAATGCGTTTCACACGCTGAATCCGGGCGACGAAGGCTTCGACCCCGACCAAGCCAAGTTCTACTGTTTGGATATGTTCCCCTACCCATCGGGAGCTGGCCTCCACGTGGGCCATCCAGTGGGCTACGTCGGATCGGACATCATCAGCCGCTATCGCCGTATGAAAGGCGACAACGTCCTGCACCCAATGGGCTGGGATGCGTTTGGATTGCCCGCCGAGCAGTACGCTATTGCAACAGGTGTGCACCCTGCAGAAACCACATCGACCGCCATCGATACCTACCGACGCCAACTCCAGAGCTTCGGTTTCTCTTACGACTGGTCACGCGAGTTCGCGACCATTGATGACGACTATTATCACTGGACACAGTGGATCTGGTTGCAGGCTTGGAATGCCTGGTACGACGAAGTCGAAGACCGCGCCCGCCCAATCGACACACTGGTGGCGATGCTCGAAAACAACGACGCATCAATTGATTGCCACAACGAAGTGATTCTCGCCCCCAAGGGCAATGGTCGAACAGGATGGAGCGATCTCGATGCCCTCACGCAGGAAGCGGCACTGGACACTCGACGGATGGCCTACTTGGCGCACCAAACAGTCAATTGGTGCCCAATGCTCGGCACCGTACTGGCTAACGAAGAAGTCATCGATGGACGTTCGGAACGCGGCGGCCACCCGGTGGTTCGCCGACCGCTGCAGCAGTGGATGTTCCGCATCACAGCATTCGCGCATCGATTGCTCGAAGACCTAAAGGATCTGGACTGGCCAGAGTCCACCCGAGCACAGCAATCCGAGTGGATCGGACGCAGTGAAGGTGCCGAACTTCGATTCTGTGTTGTCGGCCGCGACGACTGCATCGAGGTCTTTACAACACGACCCGACACCATCTTCGGCGCCACCTTCATGGTGCTCGCGCCCGAGCACCCGTTGGTCGAAACCGTGCTTCAAGATAGCGGTGATGGCACACTTCGAGCATACGTAGAAGCGTCGAGGAATCGCGCCGACGTCGACCGCATGGCCGACTCCAAGGAAAAGACCGGGGTTCCACTGGGCGTGGACGCGATCAATCCAGCCACTGGCCAATCCATTCCCATCTGGGTCGCCGACTACGTACTCATGGGATACGGACATGGCGCAGTGATGGCCGTGCCTGCTCATGACCAGCGGGACCATGACTTTGCTAAGAAGTTCGGCATGGCCATTCAAACCGTCATCACACCGCCCGAAGACGCGCAGCACTGTGATGGGTGCTGGAGCGGGGACGGGGTCGCGTGCAACTCAGCCTCCGACACGCTCAACATCAACGGATGCACGACGACCCAAGCAAAGATCGCCGTCATCGATTGGGCGCACGCCACTGAATGCGGCTGCGGTCGCACGACTTGGCGGTTACGAGACTGGTTGTTCTCCCGCCAGCGGTATTGGGGTGAACCCTTCCCGATCGTGCATACACAAGACGGCCGAACGTTTCCGGTGTGTGAGTCAAATCTTCCAGTGCGACTGCCCAACATCGACGACTACGCACCGGCCATCAGCGACGATCCACAACCGCTGCTGGGAAAGGTCGAGCAATGGGCCCACACCACAGCGGGCGAAGCGGGCGTCGACCCCAACCTGCTGCCACCTGACACGCCAGTGCATCGCGAAACCAACACGATGCCCGGATGGGCGGGGTCGTGCTGGTACCACCTTCGCTACTGCGATCCACAGAACCACGAGTCGTTTGCTGGCGAAGCCGCGAGGAAATACTGGCTCGGACCAACCGAGCACTCTCCTGGTGGGGTGGACCTCTATATCGGGGGGGCGGAACACGCCGTGCTGCACCTCCTCTACGCGAGGTTTTGGCACAAACTGCTCTTCGATCTAGGCTGGGTGGAGTCAAGCGAACCCTTCCGACGGCTGTTCCACCAAGGCATGCTCACGAGTTTTGCCTATAAGCGGGCCGATGGTTCGCTTGTCCCCATCGACGAAGTGGACGAGGAGTCATCCACGGAAACCGCGACTGGCCAACCGGTCGAACGCATCATTGCCAAAATGAGTAAGTCGCTTCGCAATGTTGTCAACCCAGACAGCATTATCGCCGAGTATGGCGCCGACACTTTTCGCCTGTACGAGATGTACATGGGGCCGCTTGATGCTTCCAAGCCATGGAACACACGTGACATCATCGGCGTGCACCGATTCCTTCAGCGACTATGGCGACTGGTTGTTGACGAAGACACTGGTGAACTGAGCCTCCGCGACAAGGTAGATCCCGATGTGGAGCGTCAACTCCATCGCACAATCGCCCGCGTCGGCGACGACATCGAGCGACTCGCCTACAACACCGCCATTGCAGCAATGATTGAACTGGTCAATGCCGCCACATCAAGCGGGGGATTGACGGCCGACCAACTCAGCCGACTCATTCGTGTGCTGAGCCCATTTGCCCCTCATATCACCGAAGAACTCCACGCCAAACTTGGTCTTGAGGGATTGTGTTCGCTCGCCTCATGGCCTGTGTTCGACGAATCGATGCTCGTCGATGACACCGTTGAGCTGCCAATTCAGATAAAAGGCAAGGTTCGCGCGAAGATCACCGTTGCATCGAACGCGGGGCAGGACACCATCCAAGCCGCTGCACTCGCTGACGAGCGGGTGCAGGCATTGCTCCAAGGCAATGCACCCCGAAAGGTCATTGTGGTCCCCGGCAAGATCGTGAATATCATCCCTTGATTGAAGCCCAGTACCATCATGCCATGCACGATGGCTCAGACGGCTCCCAATCACGTGGTCCATGGACCATTAATGAACCAACAATCACCACGCTGATCGTGCTTGCGCCAACGGCGAACCTGTTGGATTCCCCTGAATCCTTGACCCGGGCCCTTGCAGATACGCTGGGACGCGCGGTTGATCTCTCAACGCCCGATCAGTTGCCAGAGCACGTGCCATGGGTGGCTGTTCTGGAAGTAGATGATCTTCCGGCCCCATTGATTTGTTGGCCTGAAGCCAATGCAGCGGAAGGTACAGGTCTTGAAGATGACCTCCCATCGCCAACTGGCCTGATTGTTCAAACCGTACTCCATCCCGACGATCCACTGACTTGCATGGCCAATGTATTACGACTGCTGTCGATCGCTGGAACGGGCGCATCTGGCATCCTGGATGCTGACACTGGCCGGTGGTTGCCATTGGCATTGCTCCAAAAACAGATTGTGCAGTGCGACATTGAACCCTCTGAAGAATTGCTGTGGATTGTCGAAGCCACGGACCAAGATGATGTGTACACGATGCAGACGTGTGGCCTAGAGCGATGCGGGCACCGCGAGCTCGCGATGAACGGTTTGGCCGCCTCACAACTCGACGCCGCTGCGGATCTCGTGGCGTCGTTGGCCGCACTGGTGCTTGAAACGGCGCTGCCAGAATCTGGCACCATCGAGATCGGACCTGGTTTGCACCTGCGAATCGGAGGCGATCCATCGGCCGAAAACGCCGTGGTGGAACTAAGTCATACCGAACAAAATGGTCCTCCCGATGACGTACTCGAACGATTGGAAGGTGACATCGCCGCGGTCTACCGATCAGAACGTTCGACTGCGAGGCGAACGGCGCTGGCATCATCAACCTGGAACAGGCTGCTTGACCTGCACTCGACACTGATTGAGGCTGGCGCGACGTGCTACGTTGAAGTGCCTTTTGAAGATTCCAGCGGCCAAGACGATCGTCGCATTCACTTGTGGATGGAAATCACCGAACGCCGCGACGCGATAGTGATGGCAATCCCAGCCCACGAGGCTCGCGAACTTGAAGGGTTATCCGAAGATCCCATTGCCGTAGAGATGGATGAAATCTGCTCGTGGCGAGTGGTATTGGGTGAAGAAGCTTGGGGTCCAGAACAGTGCGAAATGCTCATCGAACGATTCACTAACGACTCGTGACAGACGACCCAGATCAACTCGTCACGCTGACATCTGCTTCAACAGAATTCGCCGCTCAAGTCGCCGCGACCGTGCTGCGAGAAGCGGGCATCGAGACGTTTGTCTTTGGAAGCACCGGAACTGCGATGGGCTTGTCGATGACTGGAGCCGCCCCGCTCGCTCGTGGCGGTGACCAGATCTGGGGCGTTCCTGTGCAGGTTCGACGGCGAGACTTCGACCGCGCCCGCGAACTATTGCAAGCCAACCGACGCGATTCCGTGGACATCGACTGGGATCAAGTGGAAGTCGGACAGCGTGAGGACACGCTTCCACTGGGCGCAACCGGTCGCATCCCGTTTCCAGCGAAAATTGCTCTTGGCATCGCCTTGGCGGTGATGGTGCTCGGGATCGTGCTTGCAGGCATCGCACTATTCAACTAAGTGCCAATGTCACAACTCACGTGCCGACGAGCAGGGCCTGCAGGTTGTCGCGGTTGGTACGAATCCAATGCAGTCGGTTAACGACCCACGGCAGCACCGCGGCGGCATCATACTCACGCAGTCGCCCCTTACGAAACAGCGGAACGATGGCTTCAGCAGAAAGCGCTTCAATGGTGAGGTCCGGAAGCAACTCTATTTCGTGGTCGGTGAGCGGTGCTCGCGACAGCAGGTTATATCCACGCGACAGTGCTTTGAGCAGTTCCATATTGGGCTCAATTGGCCACTCCATGGGCGCCTTCCGAGATGAACGTCTCAGCGAGAACTGCAGCAAACAATTCGCAAGGTCCGCCACGCGAGGTTCGGCACGCGCCGATTCCCAATCGATGACCGCAATAACCGATCCGCCACGCAGCAGAAGATTGCCTGGGTGCCAGTCGCCGTGAGCGACGGTCATCGGAAGGTCAGCCCAAAGATCACGCGTGGCTCGTCTAGCTTCCCCGAGCCATGCAGCAATGGTTTCGCAATCCTGTCGCACCCGTGCGGTACCACTCTGGCCGATTTCAATAGCAGCTTTGGCCACATCCCGCCGATCATGGAAGCCGGATCGATGTGGAGCGCGGGAGACAAAGTCCTCCAACAGGCCGTGCATTGACGCAAGCGTAATGCCCACAGATGTAGCCTCGCTCACGTCGTACGAGTAGCGATCGCCTTGGGCCCATGCCATCAACTCATACAAGTGGCCGCCATGCTCGAGCAGGGTCTGCTCGTTTGCAATGCACTCTGCGAGCATCGGTACCGGGAATCCCTTCCGCCGCAGAAACTGCTGCATTTGGTGTTGCTGCCTGATCGCTTGAATGTCGGCACGGCTAGGCGCAACGCGTTTGAGCAAAAACTCACCCATACTGCAATAGACACGTACCTTTGGTGCGTTGCTCGAACCGCCGTGATAGGTCCGAATGGATTCGATATCACCGAGGCGATAGCACGCCAAAACGCTCTGGGCTTCGGAAGCACCGATCGTCGGTCGCTCAGTTGTCTTTTGATTCCCCACGTGTCGCCTGAGCCTTACTCGAGGTTTTGCACCTGTTCTTTGATTCGATCCACGCCGCCCTTGATCTCCACAATCAAGCGTCCCACATCCGAATCAAGACACTTGCTACCGATGGTATTGGTCTCGCGAAGCATTTCTTGGGATAGGAAGTCCAGCGTGCGACCGACCAATTCACCTTCACGAGACAGAATGTCGCGGAATTGTTCAAGATGCGCCCCAAGCCGAGCAATCTCTTCGGCGATGTCGGATCGTTCCGCAAAGACGGCCACTTCACGCAGTAGATCTTCGGGACGCACTTCGGCACCCACTTGGGCCAGGAGCGTTTCCATTCGCTGGTGCATGCGTGCCTCATACGCCTCGACCACCATTGGTGCCCGATCACGAATGGCTTCAAGCCGCTGTGCAATTGCATCGATGTGCACCCTAAGTTCGTCAGCAGTCGCCCCGCCCTCACGCTGTCGCATGAGTTCGACCTGTTCGGTCGCTTCGCCAACCAGACGCTCAATAATCGAGGCCGCCTCTTCTCTTCGAGCGCCGACTCCCGCTTGGGACAGTACACCGGGCAAACTCAGCAGGGACGTTGGATCAATGGCGTCGCCAATCACCGGTTCTAACTGCTGGACGTATCGCTGCAAGGCCGCGACATTGATTTTCGATGCAGCCTCGGCTGACTCATCAACAAATCGAATGCTGACGGTCACTGTTCCACGTTTAAGTGTGGCACCGACTTCTCGCTCGACCATCGGCTCAAGCCCAACCAACTCATCTGGCAACCGCGTCACGCACTTGAGGTAGCGACCATTGACCGCACGCACTTCGACGCCATATCGACAGCCGCCTTGGACAGCTTGCGCAGCACCAAAGCCCGTCATTGAACGGGGCATTCAGGAACCGTTGTCCTCGGTCGCAGGCGGTTCGACTGCTGGTGCCGGCGCAACGGCCTCGGGTGTCGTCGCCGCAGGTGCCGCAGGTGCCGCAGGTGCCGCACCATCAGCACCAGTCGCTGGCGCAATCGTGGCGTCAACCGGATTGGCATCGGGCGTGACCGCTGGGGTGTCGCCAAAGCCTGGTTCGCTCTCAGACATCGGCAGCAACACCTCTGTGGGTGAAGCCGGCACGCTGGCTTGGGGAGTTCCAGTCCAGATATTGGCATTGAGTACCAGTGCCAGTACGAGGTACACGCCAAAAGCAATTACCGTCATAACGGTTAGCGCATCACCGACGCGTCCACCGAAGACACCCTCAGTACTGCCGCCACCGGCGCCCCCAAAGGCCCCCGCTAAGCCGCCGCCAGCGGGTCGCTGCACGAGAATGATGAGAATCATCGCCACAGCAACGACTACGAAAATGATGGTCAAAGTGAGATAGAGCGTGCTCATAGGTATCCGTCGATAGGTCAGGTCCGAGCCACAGCGCGGACGATGTCGAGAAAAGACTCGGCCTCCAGCGATGCGCCGCCCACAAGGACGCCATCCACATCACCACAAGCCATCAGCTCAGCCGTATTGGACGGCTTGACCGACCCACCGTAGAGAATTCGAGTTCTCCCAGCGGATCGAGCATCATAGCGGGATTCCACCTCCGTTCGAAGAATGGCATGAACTTCTTGGGCCTGCTCGGGGCCAGCCGTTTGCCCTGTTCCGATGGCCCAAACGGGCTCATAGGCAAGGTCAATCCGGTCCCATACCTGCGAATTGATGCCCTGAAGGGATCCGGCCAACTGTTCCAGGACGACCTCCCTCGTGTGGCCTGCCTGACGCGCCTCCAAAGTTTCGCCCACGCACAGAAGGACCCGCAAACCCGCATCCAACGCTGCATGCACCTTATTGGAAGCCATCTCATTGGTTTCCCCAAGATTCTGGCGACGTTCCGAATGGCCCACCAAGGCCGTCGTGCAGCCACAATCAACCAACATGTCGCCGGATACCTCACCGGTATGGGCACCTTGTTGGTGCTGGGAGACATCCTGACCACCCAGTTGTGCAGACCCACATTGCTCAGCGATGGTGAGGAGGTAAGGAAATGGTGGAAACAGCACAACATCGCAGTGGCCATGTATCGACTCGAGCCCTTGGGCGACACCCGCAGCCAATGATTGCCCACTGGCAGCATTAAGGTTCATCTTCCAATTTCCGCCCACCAATGGTTGTCGTGTCATCATTTGAGGCACTCCATTTCTCAGCCTGCCCCAGCAGCATAATGCCCTTGGACGCCTCCCACCCCGAGCCACGTTGCCACGGCGCCTGGGGCTACACTGGCCGCCTTTGAAGCCCCATAGACCACTGACCATGCCCCCGACCCCCCCACACACACCCGACCACCCGCCATCAGCCGCAGCCATTCGCACCAGTTTTCTCGAGTTCTTCCGTGATCGGGCTGGGCACACCATCGTCCCGAGTGCCCCGGTGGTGCCCCACGACGACCCAACGCTGCTATTCACCAATGCTGGCATGAACCAGTTCAAGGATGTGTTTCTTGGCACCGGCACGCGGCCGTACGACCGAGTTGTGGATACGCAGAAATGCATCCGCGCCGGCGGCAAACACAACGATCTGGAAGATGTTGGTCGCGACACATGGCACCACACGTTTTTTGAGATGCTGGGCAACTGGTCGCTGGGCGACTACTTCAAACGCGAGGCCATCACATGGGCTTGGGAATTGCTCACCGAAGTATGGGGCATGCCCAAGGAACGTCTGCACGTCTCAGTCTTTGGTGGCGATGAATGCGACGGATTAGAAGCAGACGAGGAAACCGAGCGTCTCTGGCTTGAACTGACCGATATTGATCCCGCAAACATTACTCGCTGGGGACGCAAGGACAACTTTTGGGAAATGGGCGCCACCGGGCCATGCGGACCGTGCAGCGAAATTCACTTTGACTCCACGCCCGACCTCAGCGGTGCGCCATTGATCAACCTCGACCACCCCGATGTCATTGAATTCTGGAATTTGGTGTTCATTCAGTTCAATCGCCGCGAAGATGGAACATTGGTCAAACTCCCATCGCGACATGTTGATACCGGTATGGGACTGGAGCGCGTAGTTCGGGTATTGCAGGGGAAGCGCAGTAATTACGACACAGACCTATGGGCACCGCTCTTTGATGCCATTACCCGTGAGACCGGGGCCGAGGCCTATGCCGGCGCGATGGATTCGCCTGTGGACGAGGCCTACCGCGTCGTGGCCGATCACATCCGATGCCTCGTCGTAGCAATCACCGACGGCGCACGCCCAGGTCCTGACGGGCGTGGGTATGTCCTGCGACGCATCCTTCGCCGAGCCGCGCGTATGGCACGACAGACGCTCGCTGCTGAGGGGTCTGTATTAAGCAGACTCGTACCCGACGTTGTGGCCTCGTTGGGCGATGCGTTCCCAGAAATTCGTAACAACGCCGAAGTCGTCACCAAGATCATCCGTGGCGAAGAAGAGGCGTTCCACCGCACGCTCGATCGTGGGCTCGTGCGATTTGCCGATGTGGCTGCCACTGCCAAGGTCGGCGACGGGGTTATTCAGGGTGAGCAGGCCTTTGTTCTACACGACACATACGGATTCCCCATCGACCTGACCGAACAGATGGCGCGCGAGCAAAACCTCCCCGTCGACCGCGATGGCTACGACGCCGCCATGAACCAAGCGCGTAAACGATCGCGAGGTAATGCTGATGTGGCCGACACCGTCGGGACTATCCCACCGGAAATCATCAGTGGTCTCGAGAAACTCGGCGTACGTAAGACCGACGACTCAGCCAAATACATCCGGCCGATGGGCATTGGACATGTTCGAGGTATCTGGAACGGCCATGATCTCGTGCAACACATCGAACCGATCGACCGCGTCGCGGTGATCTTGGACCGAACAACCTTCTATGGCGAGCAAGGTGGCCAGATCGGTGACAGCGGAAGGCTTGTGACCGAAGCGGGCGAAGGTACGATGGGGAGTTGTGTCTTCGAAGTCGAAAACACACTTCGCAGTGGACCGTATGTGCTGCACATCGGACACCTTAAAGAAGGTGTGCTTCGCTGTGGCGATGCAGTCGACACTCGCGTCGACGCCGACCGCCGCTCCTCCATTGAGCGCAATCACACCGCCACGCACCTCCTTAATCTTGGGCTGAAAGTGCATCTCGGGGAGGGGGCGGACCAGCGCGGGTCGCTCGTGGCCGAAGATCGACTTCGATTCGACTACGCCGCCTCCGAAGCGCCTGAACTAAAAACACTTGAAGCGATCGAAGCAACCGTGCACACGGCCATCAAAGAAGACCTTGCCGCAACGGCTGAGGATGTGCCGCTCGATTCGGCTATGACGATCAACGGTGTTCGGGCCATCTTTGGCGAGCGGTACCCTGACCCCGTTCGCGTTGTCAGCATCGGCGCACCGGTCAAACGTCTCACGGTCGATCCAAAGTGCGATCGATGGGCGTCCCAGTCCACCGAGTTCTGTGGTGGCACGCATGTCGATTCCACATCCAACATCGGCGACTTTGTCATCACACAAGAACAAGGCTTGGCCGCGGGCATCCGCCGGGTGACAGCGCTAACTGGAGATGCGGCCCGGGATACGCTACAAGCCGGCGCGTCCTTTCTCGAAGGGCTTGGGTTGATCGCTGATCTGCCCGCCGAGCAGTTGCCTGATGCCGTCGACGCGGCCCACAAGGAATTATCTGCACTGGAACTTGGCCTGCTGGATCGACGCCGCGCCGAAGCCATGGTGGTCACACTACGACAGACCGCCAAGGCGATGCGCAAGGCCCAGGCAGGCGAATCGCGCGAGGTCGCTGTTGACCAGGCACAAGCACTTGTGGACGATGCCTCCGGCGATGTCGTCGTTGGTGAAGTGGCTGCAACCGATCGCGACACACTGCTCGCGGCCCTAGACGCTGTCAAAGGCGCGCGGGGCGAGGCCGGGTGCTTGCTGGCGTGTCGTCCACCTGACACTGGGAAAGTCATCATCGCAGCCCGTGTGCCCGATGCACTCATCGCTCGTGGCCTCAAGGCCGGTGATTGGGTGAAGATCGCAGCCCAAGCCTGTGGTGGAGGTGGCGGCGGACGCCCCGACTCGGCGCAGGCTGGTGGCAAGGACCCCTCCAAACTGCCTAATGCAATCGAAGCTGCTACCGCGCACGCCAAGGAGTGCCTGTCATGACCGACCCACATCCTGAACAACCCACCGAATCAGAAGAAACACCCGAAGAAGCCCCGAACCAAGATGGGCCGCGTCATCACGTGACGAACCTGCAGAGCATCGAGCGCCAAGTGGGCGAACATGTGCTACGGGCGCTCGATGATAACTCCGCCGTAGCCGTACTCACCACCGTCGCAGCAGGCGTGCGAAACGACCGGGTCGTGTCTCTGCCCCTGTCACGTGAACAGGTCGAAGCGATTCGCAGCATCCTCGAACACGCCCAGCAAGAGGCCGACGAAGCTGACCAACACAATGCGGGTGATGGGCGTCGAGAAGGCTTCTTGGGCTTCCATACCGTTCTGGAGCAGGGGGCCGAGGAAGACACGAACGAATGATCGACCGCAGAACCATGCTCGGCGTGGGCGCCGGGGCCATGTTGTTTCCCCCTTATCTGAGTAAGACGGTTGCCGCACCATTGCCAACACGTAATCCACTCCAACAAGACAGGACCAACCCCATGCCCGCATCAACGTGGCCCATCTCGCTGGCACAATGGTCGCTACACCGCGCCTTGCACGACGGCAGCCTTCAAGCCGTGGACTTTCCGGAATACACGCGATCGCAATTCGATATTCAAGGAGTCGAGTACGTCAACTCCTTCTTCAAGGACAAGGCCAGCGACGATGCGTGGCTTGCCTCTCTTCGAAAGCGATGTGATGACGCCAATGTCACAAGTTTGCTGATCATGGTCGATGGTGAGGGAGCGCTGGGAGACCCGTCTGAAACCGATCGTGCCAAAGCCGTCGATAATCATCATCGGTGGTTGCACGCCGCCAAGGCGCTGGGATGCCATTCCATTCGCGTCAACGTGCCATCCGAGGGGACGCCCGACGAGCAGCGAGATCTGTGTGCCAAGGGACTGTCTGCACTGCTCAATCGGGCCGATGCACTCGAATTAAATGTACTGATCGAAAACCACGGTGGCCTCTCAAGCAACGGCGCATGGCTCGCATCACTCATCAAACAGGTCGATCACCCCCGTCTGGGAACGCTTCCAGACTTTGGAAACTTTGTGCTCGACTGGAACACGCGGGAATCCTACGACCGATACAAAGGCATCGACGAGTTGCTTCCAATGGCCAAGGCGCTCAGTGCCAAGAGCAACGACTTCAACGACGCTGGCGATGAGATCCACACCGACTACACACGGATGTTTGAACTTGTCCGCAAACACAGCTACACCGGCTGGATCGGCGTCGAGTACGAGGGAGAGACGGACTCAGAAATCGATGGCATCATCAAGACACGCGACTTGCTGATCAAGAATGGATGTACGCTGGAGCGGAGGGTTTGATGATGAGATCGCTGGTGATCACAAAGCAAGGAGATCCGGTCACACCCAATGTGGAGTTGATCGAGTTGCCCGATCCAACGCCGGGGCCTGATGAAGTACTCATTGCGACCGAAGCGAGCGCGTTGAATCACCTTGATCTATGGACTGGCCGGGGTTTGCCGGGAATTGATACCACATGGCCCCATATCGGCGGGTCCGACGGCTGCGGGACTGTGATCGAAGTCGGCCAAAGCGCCGATCCTTCCTGGGTCGGTCGGCGGGTCGTGCTCAATGCGGCGCTCACCGTTCAAACGGCTTCTTCGCCGGATTCCGCCCCTGCTGGCCGGAATCTCTGGATGATCGGCGAGCACGGACCAGGCACCCATGCCGAACGCTTTTGTGCTCCAGCCTCCAATGTGCTGGCAATTCCAGATGCGGTGTCATCAACCGATGCGGCGGCCTATGGACTGACCCACCTCACTGCATGGCGCATGCTTCGCACTCGCGGGCAACTTCGTGAAGGTGAGGCTGTGCTCATCACCGGCATTGGTGGTGGTGTGGCGCTGGCCTGTCTCAACATCGCGAACCACTTTGGCTGCCGCACGATTGTCACAAGTCGACACCAGTGGAAACTTGACAAAGCGATAGCGCTTGGCGCCCACGACGCAGTGCTTGACGAGGGTAAAGACTGGAGTCGAACCGTTCGCAAGATGACTGGAAAGCGCGGCGTCGATGTCTGCGCTGACTCGATCGGGCCGGCGGTACATCAGGCCTGCATCCGCTCACTGGCGCGTGGCGGTCGGTTCGTCACGTGCGGCTGCACGACCGGACCAACAACTACGACTGACTTGACCCGCATTTTTTGGAATCAACTGGCTATCCTCGGGTCCACCATGGGCGATATGGATGAGTTTCGCAGCGTCATCGCCCTACTCGGGGCGGGTCGATTGACACCGGTCATCGACCAAGTCGTGGAGGCTGCCGATGGCGCCAAGGCATTCTCGCACCTCGAAGCGGGTGCCCAGTTTGGGAAGATTGTACTGAAATGGACCTGAATTCCGAGATGGTTGACACACAACAAGAAATGGAATCGATCTGGAGGCGGGTCAACGCATGGCTCACCGAGGCACTTCCGCAGATGATCTCGCTGCGACGTGATCTACACGCCCATCCTGAGCCCGCGGGTGAGGAGGTTCGCACTACTGATGTGCTTGGCCAGCACCTCAAATCAAGTGGGCTGCGAATTCAGCGATGGAATGATCTGCATGGGTTGATTGCCGACATCAATGCTGGGGACACCAAAGATTCAACCGTAGCGGTTCGCGCTGATATCGACTGCGTAGAAATCGATGACGAGAAGGACGTTGATTGGCAGTCGACTCGAACGGGATGTTGCCATGCCTGCGGGCACGATGCACACGCAACCATGGCCTATTTTGCCGCCGCAGCCATCCAGCAAGAGGGTGACTCGATTGCGGGCATCGCGCAGAGAAACGCGAGATTCATCTTTCAGCCAGCCGAAGAAGCAGCAACAGGCGCGATGGCGATGATCGAACGCGGCGCCGTCAAGGACGTCGACCGAATCGTCGCGCTTCATTGCGAGCCCTATCTCGACACTGGTTGGGTTGGTGTGCGTGATGGGCCCATCACCGCGAATCTGCAATCCTTTACGATCAAGATCACCGGTCGAGGTGGCCACAGCGCCAGACCCCACGAGTCGATCGACCCTATTCCAGCCGCAGTCAACCTCGTCTCACTGCTGTACCAATTGGCACCTCGCAGTGTCGATAGTCGTCGTGCGCAGTGCATCACAGTGACATCGATGCGTACTGGGGACGCCATGAACGCCATTCCCGAGACGGCCGTCATCAATGGAACGATTCGTGCTGCGCGTCTTGAAGAAGCACAAGCCCTCGAACGCGTGGTTCGCACGTGCAGCGAGGCCGCATGTGTTGCAACGGGGTGTGTCGCCTCAATCGAGTTTCCCCACCGAGCGCCCGCCACAGACAACGATCCCACGGTCGTGTCGGCCATGGCCAAGGCCGCCAGCGACATCGTGGGGGGCGACAACGTCATTCGTTTGGAACTTCCCAGTCTCGGTGGCGAGGACTTTGCGATCTACCAAAAGCATGTGCCCGGCGCCATGGTGCGACTGGGTACCGGACACGGACCGCGCGAACAGCGGCAGCCTCTTCACTCCGGTTGGTTCGACATTGACGAGTATTCGCTCTTGGTGGGCGCGAGACTTCTAGCCAGAACCACACTTCGGGGCATGGTGTCCAGCACCGACTAGATATCTCTTTAGTACAGTGCCGCCAAGCAGGAGAATGGCATGCCGATTCAATTCAATGGGAGTGCCGAGCACACGCTCGGAGTAGAAATCGAACTGGGCGTCATCGACCGCGAGACATTCGACCTTGTCCCACGGGCTGGTGAGATTCTCGCCCAAGTGCCTGACAAGTGGTGCGAGTGTGTCAAGCCTGAATTCATGCAAGGCTATCTTGAATTTAACACCAGTATCTGCAACACCGTCGATGAGGTGCGAGCCGACCTTCAGGAAAAACTAGAGTGGGGCTACCAGAAGGCCGCTGACTTGAATGCCACCTTCTTGTGGAGCGGCACACACCCATTTGCTCGCTGGGATGAGCAAGAACTCACCTCCGACGACCGTTATCAGTGGCTGATGGACACAATGCAACTGGTCGCTCGGCGCATTGTCTGTTTCGGACTGCATGTGCACGTAGGTGTTGATAGCGGCGACAAAGCCATTCAAATGTGCGATCGACTGATGCGACACCTCCCGGTCATGCTTGCTTTGTCGGCTAACTCGCCGTACTGGTGCGGATATGACACGGGGCTTTGCTCCTATCGGTCCAAGATCATGGAATCGCTCCCCACTGCAGGTATGCCCGAGACCATGCGAAACTGGTCTGAGTACAACTGGCTCGTTGATCACCTCAAATCCACCGACTTCATTCATTCGTCCAAGGAAATCTGGTGGGATGTCCGGCCAGTGGCACGCTTTGGCACCGTAGAAATTCGAATCATGGATACGCCACTGAGCATGCGCCACTTGCTGGGGCTGGTCGCGATGGTGCAGTGCGTGGTCTCGGGCATTTCCGCTGAGATTGATCGTGGCGCGTACCTGACTGATTGCCATCCGATGATTGCTCGGCAGAACAAATGGCACGCCGTTCGGTACGGACTCGACGCCACACTGGTCGACCCTGACACGATGCTCGCAGCATCAGCTCGCCAGATGGCTCGTCGAACACTGGAACTGTGCCGACCGGTCGCGGACCGACTGGGATGCGCCACAGAACTTGGCTATTGCGATGAAATCCTGCAGGAAGGGACCGGTGCCCAGATGCAGCGGCGATTGCTGACCAAGAGCAACGACATCATCGGCATGACCGGTGGCTTGCTTGACCTGACTGGCTCACCGTGGATGGGCGAGTCAGGCGTCATCTGTTGAAACTGAAGTGAGAACTAGAACTCCGGAGCCGCGCTGTCATGCGCGCGGAGCGTGTGTTCGATCATCGCGCAGGCTGTGGCGAACACTTCGTCTTCGGTTCCGCATGCGTCTACCAATAGCACTTGATCGGGATCGTCCTGCGCGAGCCGGTGATAACCATCACGGACTCGCCTATGAAACGCAGCGCCCTTTTGTTCCATTCGGTCAAGCAGTGGGTTCAGGCGTTTGGCTGCGGTCGCTTCATCAACATCGAAGATGACCGTCAGATCGGGCAGTCGGTTGTCCGTCGCAACTCTCGCTACATCGAGAATGTCCCGCATGGGAATTCCCCCAGCGGTGCCTTGATACGCGCAGGTAGACGCCACAAACCGGTCAGCAAGAACCAGGTCACCTCGGTCCAGAGCCGGGGCGATGATCTGCTCAACCAACTGTGCGCGGCTGGCCATGTACAGCAGCATTTCACACCGCACTGTCATGTCCGCGTTCTCTGGGTCCAGCAGCACCTGGCGGATCTGTTCGCCAATAGCAGTGCCCCCAGGCTCACGGACCTCGACAACGCCCAAGCCACCTCGCTTGGCCACCTGAGCAAGACGAACCAATTGCGTGGACTTTCCCGAACCATCGGGGCCCTCGAAGGCGATGAATTTGCCTCGAAGCAGATCAATCATCCGCACCAGTGTCCACGCTCGAATGCCTCCGGTCAATGCAAGATGGCCACGTTTCTGGTGACACCAGGCCAGTGCATCGTACCATTGCGGCCATGAGGATCGAAGTCCGCGACGATCAGGGCGTACGGCTTGGCGACTTGCAGGTCGCCGATGGGTTATCACCTCCTCGCGGGAGGACGGACCAAGACATCGAGGTTTTCCCCGATTGGGAACGGGCCCGTGATGACCAAGGGCACCTGAGACGATGCGTCATCTGTGGGAGTGACCACCTGTACCGACAGAGGCAATTGCCTCGCATGACCGGTTTCATAGTGGTGTTGGCACTGGCCATGGCCGCGGCGGCCATTCTGGACCTCGCCAGTGGGTGGCCGATACTCGTCGCCATGGTCGCCCTGTTGATCTTCGATGTGGCCGTGCTCGTGCTCTCTGATGAGATGTTGACGTGTTATCGCTGCCGATCCGGCTATCGTGGGCTTGCTATTGCACGCTACCACCGTCCATGGAACCGACGGACCGCGGCCAAGTGCCATAGGACCTGACTACCGTCTCTTGCGCTTCTGTTGCCTGAAGCTCTCTGCGACGACCAAGAATGCCAAGCAGAACGCGACCACAAACCCGATGAACCCAACCCAACTCAGGGCCGGACGATTCTCTCCGGCAGCCAGCACCAGCACAGCGGACGCCAAGATCATCGCTGAGATGAGTACGGAGTAGGACATCTGCCGACTCGAGTGGTGAATCGTGCGCTCTATCGCATGCAATTCCGACATCTCCAGTTTCAATCGCAGGTCATTGCGACCGAGTCGGTCGAGCATCCCCACAACGCGGCCGGGAAACAACTCTGCAAGCTTGACCCAGGTCGAGGCATTCTTCTTGAGTCGCCGTTTGATCGACGAGAAACTGTATTGCTGCTTGACGATTCGTTCCACGTGTGGACGCGCAAAGCCCACAAGATCGAAGCTTGGGTCGATGTCCTCAGCAACGCCCTCGATGGTGGTCAACGCCTTGATCATCAGCACGATGTCGGCCGGACAGACGATGCGATTCTTGCGAAGGCCATCGGTGAAGCTCCGCAGCATCTCTCCCATGTTGATCTCGCTGAATGGCCGATTTGCAAATTGATCGAGGAAGTCTTGTAAGTCGCGGCGAACGGCCTTGACGTCGACCTCGTCCTCATTGACCTGCCCAAGGTCCATGAAGGCTTCAAAGACGCGGTCGAGATCGGACTTGACTACGCCATAGATGAGGTTGGCCAGATCAGTCACCGTTGACTCGACAACGCGGCCGGCCATACCACAATCGATGAAGCACAATCGTCCATCGGGGAGCAGAAACAGATTGCCCGGATGCGGATCGGCGTGGAAGAAACCAATCTCGAGCACCTGCCGCAGCACGGTAAAGGCGCCCGCCCGCACGAGATGTTCGCGCTGCTGGTCGCTCAGATCTGCCTTTCGCCAATCTGAGAGCAGAATGCCTTTGATCTCTTCGAGACACAGCACACGTTTGCGGGTCGCCTTCCAATAGACCAGCGGGAACCACGCCTCCTCGCCCTCTTCGATGTTGGAGCGAAAGAGGTCGGTGTTGCGGCCCTCGTGTTCGAGGTCCAGTTCAAAACTGATCGAGCGTGAGAACTCTTTGGCGACCGCTTCGGGGTCGAAAGGAAGGTCGGTGGTGTGCCGCGCGACCCAGTGTGCGACGGCTTGCATAATGTCGACGTCGGCATTAACGATGCGTTCGATACCCGGTCGTAGGATCTTGAGTACGACGGGCTGCTCGCCCTCTCGCAGCACGGCGCGGTGTGCTTGTGCCATAGAGGCCGCGGCCATGGGCTCCTCATCGATCGAGAGGAACATCTCGTTCAGGTCGCCGAAGTCTTCTTCGAGTTGGGCCTTGATCTCGGGCCAGGGGACCGACGGTACATTGGCCTGAAGTTTTTGGAATTCCTCAATGTAGTCCGCCGACAAAAGGTCAGGCCGGGTGCTGAGAATCTGACCGAGTTTGATAAAGGTCGGTCCAAGTTCTTCCATCGCAAGTCGAAGACGGATCGGCCGGCTCATGGCTTCAACATCGTTGGAGGGCGAGTGTCGAAGTAGTCGATGCCCCTTTTCGAGCAAGAGGTCGAGTTTGGCATCCTCAAAGAACTCCCGGAAGCCAAACTTCACCAAGATCCCAAGGATCTCCCGATACCGATTCGCGTGTCGCACCAGTTGCAGCATTGACATGGCGGGAATGGTACCGGCGGCTTGTCTGTCAGAGAACAAGAAAGTCAATCGCCACCGGCCGGTCGGGCTACGGAGGACGTTGGGTGGCTAGCGGCGGCCAGATTTACATGGTGAGGGGTGTTCCTTGGGCCTCCCCACCATGGGTCGCATGAAAATGCTCAATGATGCTTTTGAATGCTCATGAGAATTCGAAGCCCCCCTTTCAAAAACTCATCCCTCTTTAGGCGGCCGCCGAATGCCCCGACCTGGCTTCTGGCTGTGGGCGATGGGGCGGGAGGCTCTCTTTCTTCGACCTGGTCCTGGCCTACGGCCCCGACCGCTGCGGCCACGTGGGTCGACGTTGACATCGCCGCCCGTTCGCTTGCCAGCCTTAGCGACGAAACCATCGACACGCTCGGGATGAGCCGAAACGCCCGCAGCCTTGGCAATGCGATACCAATCATTTAACTCACGCGTCCAGATGAAACTCCATGCATCACCACCCACCTCGGAACCACCCTCAGAACCCCCAGCACCCCCAGCACCCTCATCTCGTGCTTCACCATGCGCCGCCCGGCCAACTCGATGTACGAAGTCCTCGGCGGTGTTTGGCAAGTCGTAATTGATCACCGTGGCCACACCCTCAATGTGCAACCCGCGACTTGCTACATCAGTCGATACCAACACATCGAGTGTTCCGTCTCGCAAACCTTCGAGTGCCCGGCGACGCTGCGCCTGACTCCGATCGGCATGCAACTGCCCGGTTTTGATGCCCTGCTTAGCCAGCGCCGAGGCCACCCATGCCGTCCGACGCCGCGTTCGACAAAACACCAGCGTGCGGCCCGAGTTCTGCGACAGCAGTTGCAAAAGCAATTCGACCCGATCGTGCGGGTGCGCCATCACAACGTGCTCGCGGACATGATCGACCGCCACAGTATGGGGATGCGTCTCGATACGAATGGGCTTGCGAAGATAAGTTCGGGCCAACTGCTCGACTTCACCGGGCATCGTCGCAGTTGCAAGCACCGTCTGGCGACGACTTGGAAGCAGGCCAAGCAGGCGATCGACCTGAGGCGCAAAGCCCATGTCGAGCATTCGATCGGCCTCGTCCACAACGACCCGCGTCACCGTTGAGAAATCCAGCGCCTCGGCCTTGACCAGTTCCATCAGCCTCCCAGGCGTCCCCACCAGCAGGTCAATGCCCCGAGAGAGCATCTCGACTTGGGGCGACATCGGCGTACTGCCTACCGCCACACCGCTTCGAAGCACCGTGCCGCGAATCAGACGCTCGGCGATGGTGCCCACCTGATCAGCCAACTCGCGGGTCGGGCAGATCACCACAGCCCGAAGCCGCTGCCTAGCGGTCAGACGACGACCCTTGGCGGGCCGATCATCCAGAATCTGCTGCATCACCGGAGCGAGGTAGGCCAGCGTCTTGCCACTGCCCGTCTCGGCCAGCGCGACCACATCGCGGCCCTCGAGCACTGCTGGAACGACCTGCGCCTGCACCGCGCGGGGCTGCATGCAGTCCATCGAGGTCATCGCATCGACCAGCGTGCGCGCGATTCCCAGCGAGGCAAATGAATCCTCGCCCGAAAAAGGTGCGGTATTTTCAGATGTTGTCTGGTCGGAGCCTGAAGTTGGGGGCATATTGGAGTGCTTATGTTCGGACACACGGATCAATTCAGCCAGCGTCACCCGCATTCTACTGGGCGGACGCTGCGCACTGGAAAACCCCAAGCCCGCACCATCGCCCTAACCAGCAATATGCAGCCGTCGCTCTGTAGCGACCTTTTTGCCTGCATGACCTATGTCATCACCACCACGTGCTGCGTCTGGAACGCAGTCAAGGCGAGGCTGGCCCGGAGCACCTGAGTCCACTGGAACTCAACTGACGAACTCCCGACGCCCCGCCTCACCGCGGGGCGTCTTTTATTTCATGGCCTTTGCACACTGACCCCCTCACACCCCCAAGCACAAGGACCCCACCAATGTCTCGGGAATCAACCGGAACGCACGACAGCGAACACGAACACAGCCAACCATTCGACGCCAACTACGGACTCGCGTCGATGCTGCAGGCTCGTTCAATCACCAGTCGTATGACTGGTGACCTCTACGTGATGAATGTCACGGGAATGCCCTCGCTGGATCTGGTCGCCGCCATTGCTCATTCGCCCTCCGCAACGTGGCTGTGCAGCAAGCAAGGCGTCGTGTGCGGTTCCCCATCGCCCGCTTCCCTGCTGCAACATGATCCGGCATGGCTCGTCCGAGTCGATGGCCCCGTCGAAGACCGCGATGTAGAAGCCATTCAGGCAGCAGCCATGCGAGGCGATGATCTGCTGGCCTTTGAGATCCGCGCTGACGTCGCGATCTACTTCCAACGGTATGCAATCCGCATCAGTACCCGGCAATCCGACACCCGCGCGGCGCTGGCCAGTGCCGTGCTTCGGCGTCATGCCGCCGATGTCCTTGGTCGCCCCCCCACACTCGTTCCTGCGCCCGAGATGGATGTCGCCGGAATGCTGCTGCGAGAAGGTGGAATGCTGCTTCGTGGTGTCGAGACTCAGTGCTGGCCAGGATTTGTTGACATCGGCATCGCCAACCCATGCCATGAAGGGTCACCAGCAATTCGCTCGGTCATTTTCGACCGCGTGACAGGCCGCTGGCACACCGACTGAATACACACTGGCCAAATCAAACTCCTCTCACCGGGTGGGCACCCGGATGCACCCCTCGCCAACTCGGTGGCGAGGGGTGCTTTGATGTGGGGGTGTTCTGGCGTGAGAGGCGTCTTGACGTGGGGGCCTGTTAGTGTTTCGCACCATATGGTGCGTCGCCTTGGAGAAATCGTCTCGCAGGTCTTCCGCCGGATCGTGCCTGATCCGCTGGTCATTGCGGTACTGCTCACCATTGTGGTGCTCATCGCGGCCTTACTGGCAGGCACCTACCCCGAGACAAACGAAAGTGGAGAAAAGATAGAAGGCCTCGTTGGTCAAGCGACGTATCTGCTCGACATCTGGCGGACCGATGCCGGACTGTGGAAATTGCTTAGCTTTGCCATGGAGATGTCCCTCATTCTGCTTGGTGGCTATGTGCTTGCCGATGCCAGGCCGACTCGACACCTACTGAAATCCATCGCATCGCTTCCACCCAATGGTCCCGCCGCTGCTGCCATGATCGGCGTCGTGGCGGCCTTGCTAGGACTACTCAATTGGGGTTTGGGACTCATCGGGGGCGCGGTTCTGGCAAGGGAAACGGGGCGATCCCTGCACGCCCGAGGCATTCCTGCGCACTATCCACTGCTGGCTGCAGCGGGCTACATGGGACTGCTCGTATGGCACGGGGGGCTTTCTGGTTCGGCGCCACTGTCGATGACGACCGAAAAGGGCGCCGCTCGCGTATTGCCCACCTCAGTCCTGGCCGACACACCGACCATACCGCTGTCTGAGACGATTTTCTCACCACTAAATTTGATGGGAACCGGCGGGCTGCTCGTACTCATTCCATTCCTGCTCGCGGCCATGTCGCCGCGAGCATCAGACCGAACCGAAATCACAGACATCGAGCACTTTCTTCCGACTACTGACATTGACTCGGCACCGCGACACGTTGGCGTGGGCACGATGGCGGATTTTCTCAATGGCTCACGACTGATCTCGACGCTGCTTGGACTGGCCTTCTTGACCGCGGCAATTCGCGGGACCTGGGTCAGCGGTATCGATCGCATAGGGCTCGATGAAGTCATCATGTATCTGCTCGCCGCTGCGGCCGTGCTACACGACAATCCACGCTCCATGATGCTAAGCGCTGCCCGAGCCGCCGCCGGATGCGCAGGCATCATCGTGCAGTTTCCGCTGTACGCGGGCATCATGGGCTTGATGGTCGCATCGGGCCTGATCATTTCGCTGACCGATGGCATGTTGGAACTAGCTGCACCACACACGCTTGGGATCTGGACAATGCTGTCTGCTGGCGTGGTCAACCTCATGGTGCCCAGTGGTGGCGGGCAGTGGGCCGTGCAGGGGCCGGTTGCATTGCAAGCAGCGATGGAGTCGGGTATTGCACCAGGACGACTGGTCATGAGCGTGGCCTGGGGCGATCAACTCACCAACATGCTGCAACCATTCTGGGCGCTCCCACTTCTGGCTGTGACGGGTGTTCGCGCCCGAGACATCGTGGGCTACACCGCGGTGGTGATGATCGCGGCCACGGGCTGGCTGGTCTTCTGTCTGGCGATCACCGCATGAGTACATGCGTCCATGTTGAACGACACGATGGTTTAGCACGAGTCACTCTGACAGCACCCGAGCGGCGCAATGCGCTCGACCCGAACATGCTTGAGGCCATCACACAGGCCGCATGCGATACTAATGACGCCTCGGTCATACTCATTCAAGGTCAGGGTGAAGTCTTCTGCGCGGGCTTTGATGTGCGGCTGATGCAGGAAAACCCAGACAGCATCGATACGCTCATCGCGGGCCTGTCGCGAGCGTGTCGAGCTCTTCGTCGATGCGATGCAACGGTCGTGGTCGATGCGCAAGGTGCTGCGGTCGCTGGTGGATGCGCCTTGGCGATGGCTGCTGACATACTCGTAGCGAGGCGAGGCACGCGGCTGGGGTATCCAGTTCATGCACTTGGTATTTCTCCAGCAGTCACCCTGCCAGTACTCATCCCAGCCGCTGGGGGCTTCGCGCGAACCATGGTCATGAATGGCCAACTTCATACGGCTGAATTACTCGCTGACAAAGGCATCGTTCATCAATTGCTCGCTACCGACGCGGATATCACCAGTGTGGTGACGCCACTCCTGTCTCGCGGACGCGAAGCGGCGCGGGTCACCAAGCAATGGATCAATGAACTAGATGGATCACACGACGATGCGCGATTCGATGGACCGGTTGACGGGTCTCGCGGCTTGCGACTGCGTCGTCAAGAATCTTCGTAATCGTCAGTATCAGCCGTTGGTTCGCTGGCGATCTCTCGATGCACAATGCCGCGATTCGCGTCGAAACCCATGCCCAGTTGCACATAGTCCTTGCGGTAGAACGCGTTGAGAATCCAGTCCGTCAGTACGGCCAATTTGCGACCAAAGCGGGGTGTCTTGAGTAGATAGATGCATCGCCACATCAACCACGCGAAAAATCCCTGGATGCGAATGCCCTTGATGCTGGCTACGCCGCGGTGTTGACCAAGCGGCACAAGAATGCCTTGCAATGCAACATGTCCGGGTTTGGTGGGTCGGCCTTGTTTGACCGCGGCCAGATTGGCCGCCACTTGGGGCGCTTGCCTGATGGCGATCTGCGCCAGGGGTGGCATCGGCTTGCCATCAGGGCCAGGGACCGATGCGCAGTCGCCCATACCCCAGATGTTCTCTGTGCCTACGGCGCGGTAGTCAGACTGGCAATCGAGTCCGCCGAATTTGTTGAGTGGTAACCCCTCAAGTTTCTTGAGTACTGGCGTTGGCGCGATGCCGGCAGTCCAAATGACGGTACTGCACGGCACCCGCTGGTCATTGCTATCGATGATGTGGTCTGCGTGGACTTCTTTGATCGACATCCTGGTGTGAATCTTGATCCCGCGATCTCGAAGTTGTTTGGTGGCCCAACTGGACAAATGATCGGGCAAGATAGACAGCAACCTCGGTGCAAGATCGTAGATCGAGAATGTGATGTCCTCGTCATTGATGTTGTGGTAGTAGGCAGATGCCTCACGCACAAAGACTTCCAACTCGCCGATCACTTCGATCCCGGTGACATTGCCACCAACAACGATGATGTGCAAGAGTCGCCGACGTTCCTGAAGATCATCGATGGCATTCGCCAGTTCCAGCAACTCAACGAGTCGATCGCGGATCGTGATCGCATCGGACATGTGCTTCATGAAGAATGCGTGTTCCTTGACGCCCGACACAATATTTTCTGGAAGAATTCGGGTCACACTTCCAAGCGCCACGACCAATTGGTCGTAGGAAATCCGCCGGCGCTCCACGTCGCCGATCAGTTCATACTCCACCTCATTGGTCTTGGTATCGAGTGCCGTGATTTCAGCCATCAAAAGATCGGCTTTGGGCGCAAACTCTCGAATTGGCACCGTACAGTGACGAGGCTCGATTGAACCGCACCCTGCTTCGATCAGCAATGGGTAGAAGATGAAGTAGTTATTGCGGTCGATGATGACGACCTCTGCATCTAGGCCATACTTCCGACGCGTCAGTTCCTTGGCGAGATAGGCCCCGCCGAAACCTCCGCCCAGAACCACGATTCGTTTGCGTTGAGCCACCAGCACTCTCCTCATTCACGGTGAATGAGCATCCTACTGCTCGACCGCAACTACGGCGGGCTGCTGACCAGCCGTATCTTCTCCTGGATAGATCTTCATTTCGAGCATCTGGCCACTCCACGCAACACTGATGAGCAAACTGCTGGACCACAGCACCGGCACGCACGTAATGAGTACCGCGGCCAGCGCGAGATTGCGGCCCACCTTAGGACGTCTTGAGGCTAGGAACTCACAGATCACAATAACAAAGGCAACGATGCTGAACTTGAACAAGCTCATGCCCGGTACACCGAACCCTTCGATCACACGATCTGCAATCGGGTTGACTTCGATACCCCCAAAGAACAAGATCACACGCGTGAGAATGACATCAAGCGATGAGAGAAAAACCAACCACAAATAGAGCGTTGGATACCGAACCGACACACGCCAGTCGTTTTTCCTAATAGTGTCTGCCGTTGCTTCCACGTGGCCTCGATGCTACAGGACTGAGTCGTGGTCGGGAATACCCGTGACCTCACGCATGCCCAGTTGTACCGTGTTGACCCCAGTTTGGTTCTGTAGGTCCTTTGCTTCCTCGGTGGCGGTCACCTCGCTGTGGCAAGCTGCCCGGCCATCGGTCGCGCCCACAACCTGTTTGGTCTTGGCCGCAAGCCGGTGGATCTCAGCAGGTTCCAAAACGCCCCGTTGCTCAAGAATCTCTCGCTGCTGTTCGGTCAGGGCCTCGCTTATCTTGGGCTTATCCCATACATAGTCGGCATCTTTGCCCGAAGCGAATTCCTGAATCTCCTTGCTGATTCGGACCGAGCACCAGTCGTGGCCACACATTGCACAGAAGTCCGTATCTACGTCGAGATCCTCGTCGTGCATCGCGCGGGCGAGATCCGGATCAAATGACAAGTCGAAGTGCTTCTGCCAGTTCAGCGCTGCGCGAGCACGAGTGAGCTCATCGTCGCGATCTCTACTTCCGGGAATACCCAGCGCCACATCCGCCGCGTGCGCAGCAATTTTATATGCCACACAGCCTTGCTTGACATCGTCCTTCTTGGGAAGACCAAGGTGCTCCTTAGGCGTCACGTAGCAGAGCATCGCCGCGCCGTGCCAGGCAGCGGCCGTCGCGCCGATGCAGGAGGTAATGTGGTCATAGCCTGGGAAGATATCCGTCACAAGAGGTCCAAGCACGTAGAAGGGTGCGCCGTGGCACCGACGACGCTGCAGTTTCATGTTGAACTCAATCTGATCAAAGGGGACGTGACCTGGACCCTCGACCATGACTTGCACGCCGTGTCGCCATGCACGCTCGGTCAACTCGCCGATGGTCTCCAACTCACCCAATTGCGCTTGATCAGTTGCGTCGGCCAAACCGCCGGGACGAAGCCCATCGCCGATGCTGAAGGTCACATCGTGTCGACGCAAGATCTGACAAATATCATCCCATGCCTCGTACATGGGATTTTCGGCTTCGTGCAGAATCATCCACTTAGCAAGCAGTGAACCGCCACGCGATACGATGCCGATCAGCCGATCTCGCACCATTGGTACGTGGGCACGGCGGAGTCCGGCATGCACGGTCATGTAGTCCACACCCTGACGGGCCTGATGTTCAAGTACTTCAAGAATGATGGTTCGATCAAGGTCTTCGAGTTTGTGATCGATGATCATCGAGTAGATCGGCACGGTGCCGATGGGCACGGTTGAACTTCCGATGATCGCTTCTCGGCACGCATCAAGATCGCCGCCGGTCGAGAGGTCCATCACCGTGTCGGCCCCCCACTTCACAGCCCATTGGAGTTTTTCGAGTTCCTCACCAGTCCCGCTCGACACTGGCGAGGCGCCCATATTGGCGTTGACCTTGGTCAGGCTGGCGCGGCCGATGCACATCGGATCCAGCGTCCCTGCAAGGTGATTGATATTGGCCGGGATAACCATGCGGCCTGCAGCGACTTCGTCGCGAACTTGCTCTGCGGTGAGGTGCGTTTCACGCTGAGCAACCCGCCGCATCGCATCGGTAATCGTGCCCAGTCGCGCGTGTTCGAGTTGTGTGACGGCCACAAAACCCGCCGGCGGTACCGCCACAATGCCACCCTCGCATCGTCCATGACCACAACATCCATCGGTGTCTTGGGCGATCGTCCAGTCATCGGGCAAGAAATCCCAGGCCGTGCGCTCACTCGGTGGAGGCATGCCTGGCGTGTCGGGGCTGGCGTACATCAAGGGGCCACCGATATCGGCGGCCAGCGAAAAACTGCCCGGCGTCGTACCTGCGGGGGTAGACGATGGGTCGTGGGCGCCGCGGATCGGAAGCGATGCCCGAAAAGCATCAGCGTGGGCATCCGTGAGGTCGATGTCGGAAGCATGTGATGAGGAACTTGTGAATTCGGGCATTGGCCTTCCCTCCGCCGGTATGAGCCGGATCAGGTTCTTCGGGTTCGTCTCAGCAATGCTCCGGCATCGCGCCCCGAGGCAGCGTGCAGGGTAGCAAGGTCTCTCCAGTTCACTGGGTCTACCACCCTTCGGGAACCGGCGGTGGTCCGCCAGACGTCGAGGGGCCACCACGAAGTTCGTCCTCGGTAGGTCCCTTGTAGCCCTGCCCGATGATGAAGATTTCGGTGCTTTCTCGCCGCGACGCGTCGGGCTTGAATGGCTTTGCTTTATCGAACCGTTCGCGCACATCGGCAAGAAGTTGCGGATTGGCCGATCCTTCCAGCACTTTCATCACGATGGTTCCACCAGGCCGGAGCCACACGGGGCACAAAGCCATCGCAAGATGGCACACGTTGATACTTCGGAAGTGGTCGGTATCGCGACTGCCCGTCGTATTGGGCATCATGTCCGACGTAATGACGTCGAAGACGAGCCCTTGGGGTACGCCCGCTTCGATGGGTGCCTCTGCATCGCCAAGAAGGGCTGTGACGTTCTCGGGCAAACCTCCCGTGACCTCCTGCAAGTCAATACCCCAGGCGGAACCCTTTGGCCCCACGAGTTGCGAGATGACCTGAAGCCACGAACCTGGCGCGCACCCGAGGTCGAGTACCAGATCGCCTTTATGGAAGACATGCTTACGCTCATCGATTTGAATGAGTTTGAACGCGGCGCGCGAGCGGTAGCCCTTGCGGCCGGCCTCTCGAGACCAATGGTCATGAATCTCACGCTGGCCGGCCATGTCAGGCCAAACTCAGTTGCCCACCGCGCGCCGACTCAATGATTCGCTCGGCGACCTGTACCGCCAAAGAGCCTGCTTCCGCGTCGATCTCTGGGGGGGTGCCATCTCGCACTGCTGACAGAAAGTCCTCGGCCTGCAAACGCAGAGGCTCGCGGTCATCGACCTGAAGATCCTCAAATTCAATGACATCGAGGTAGTTCAAGTCGCTTAGGTCTTCGCCACCGGCAAGACGTTCTCGCAACTCAGCGATTTGATCGGCATTGGCCGCTTTGCGGATGACCTTGACCTTGCGGGACACGAAGTCCGCCGAGATATACATTTCCTCGGTAATAATCCGAAGTGTTCGTTCTGTTTTCATCGCCAAACGCGAGGCCGTAAGGTTGGCCACACATTCGTGGCCTTCATCATCAAGTTGATAGGTCATGCGAACATTGCAAACGTCTTCGGCTGCACCAAGCACCGCAACAGATGAGGCTGCAACCGTCTCTGGCGCGAGCCCAACAAGCATGGTCAGTAAATCGAGGTCATGAATCATCATGTCCAATACAACGCCTACATCGACACTTCGGAAGGTCATCGGACTGATTCGGTGCAGTTCCAAGTGCCTTGGATTGATGTCACCCAGCGACTTAATGGCTTGCATGACTGGGTCATATCGCACAACATGCCCGACTTGCAATGCCACACCAGCACGCTGCGCAGCCTCTGCGATGGCCGCGGCATCTTCAGCGGTGGGCGCCAGTGGTTTCTCAATGAGACAGGCGACGCCTGCAGCGAGCAGTTGCTCCGCGGCTTGTCGGTGATTGGTTGTAGGCGTGGCGATGGTTACAGCATCGACGCCTGCGTCGATGAGCGCGTCAATGGAGCCCCACGCGGTTCCGCCCCACTCCTCCACAATGTCGCGGGCACGATCCACATCACGATCCACAACGCCGATCAATTCGGCATCGGGCATCTGTGCATAGACGCGAGCGTGATGGCGACCCATCCGCCCAACGCCGACAACGGCGCATCGAAGTGTGTCTTGAGCCATGAGTAGATCCTTTCGCTACAGCGGCGGTTCAACGCGAACCGAGGAGATGCGCATGGTACCTCAACCCTCGCAAGCCCTCCGCTATGAGCCTTCTTCATCCACATTGCCCTGGCTGACGCGGTCGCGTCTTGATTGATTTCGGGCGGTTGACTCCCGCGCCACCCGCCGAGTCCACGATTGATAGCGTGCAATGTCCCACAGCGATCGTGCCAAGCGAAACAGCATCCAAAACCACGGTCCAACCACAGTGGCGACGAAGATCGCCCCAATCATCCCAAGCGGGCTGTCGGGAAGGGCCACTGTATCCCCTGGAAACGGGCTGATCCATGCCAGTGCACCCGCGGGAATCAGTAGCCACGCCGTCGTGCACAGTCGCCGAGCAGTGACGCGAAGTTCAAGTTCGGTTGCCGCTTCGTCCAGCAAGCACACCACAATGACCATACCCACAAGACCAAGGAATTCCAGCAGCAGCGACCAAGGCTGCAGGGCTGGTCCAGACACTTGCAACACCAACAACGCAATGGCCCAACATGGCACCAATAGTCGCGCGGCCCATCGAAAAAACAACCACCCGCTTGCATCCACATCAAGGGTCGATGGCGTGGTGCCCCACACGCCCAGTGTCCCACTAATGGCGATCCAGACAAGTACTGTGCGATAGGTCTCATCATCAAGCGTGCCCATCATCGACAGTACGCCCGCTGCAATGAGGGCCACGGCCGTCAGCAGCAGCAACGCAATGCCTCCGCGAAACACCATCGACCCCGCAACTCGTGGCGGCAGTTTGCGAGACTGCACGTCTCGCACGCTACGGGACCGCAATGCGCCCGTGGCTTGGCTAGCCATTGTATCCGGCATCGACATGCCCCCATGCATGGATACGACTCCGCACTCCGGGCAGGGTGTGCCAGGCATCGCTGCGCGAAGGTCGTATCCGCACGATACGCACTCATCGGTGGATGTGTGCTGCGCCCCATCAGACAAGGTCGATCGCCCCGGCGTTTGCGCAGCACACGTAGGACACAACGCCCCAATTGGTAGACCGGAAGTCGACACGCCACATCGCGGGCATAACAGGCCCCCCGTGGCCGGCATCGATGGGATATGCGAGTCTCCCTCACTGTCGACGCCGGGAGCAGACGGCGAAACCGTCGGTGGTGTTTCGATTTGCCCACACTCTGGGCATGGACGGTTTGTAGCAATTCCACGCAGATCGTATCCACAAGAGGAACACGTACGATCATCAGGTGCTGGGGAGTCCTGGGGCGTCAAGAAGAATGGGTCGATCGGAGGCATGGTCGCTCCTCACACACTACTGACTAGAAACGGGCTAGAGGACTGCCTCAGCGCGGGCCTTGAGCACATGCGACACCGCGGCACGGAACATCTGCAAGCCCGGTGGGTCGCCCTGCATCGTTTCAAGACGTGTCCAGTAAGGATGCTGCGTCCAGTGCAGATACCGTTCGGGGTGAGGCATCAAGCCCAGCACGAGACCGGTGTGATCGCAGATCCCGGCCACCAACGCTCGCGAGCCGTTTGGGTCGTCACCCGACGCATATCGCACCACGACACACCCTTGTTCATTCAACCATGACATCGTGTCATCCTGCGCGTAGAAACGACCCTCACCGTGCGCGATTGGCAACAATGCGGCATCGCCGGTGGATTTGATGCCCTGTGTCCACACGCAGCGGGACTCGGGGTACTCGACCCGAACCCAGCGATCGATGAAGCGGCCGCTTTCGTTTTCCAAAAGCGCTGCTTCTGTGTGGGGCGGTGCATCGCCACGCGGACCAGGAAGCAGTCCCGCCTGCACGGCGATTTGGAAACCATTGCATGGCGCGATCATCGGAACACCGCGATCAATGGCGGCATGAAGATGATCGATCAACCTGCTCGACATCATGGCCGCAACGATTCTTCCCGCGGCAATTGCATCACCGTAAGAAAAGCCGCCCGGCAGTCCAATCAGGTCGTACTGGTCGATTCGATCGGGAGCGGCCATGAGCGTGGACAGATGTACAGACTCTGGTTTCGCTCCGGCAAGTTCAAATGCCTCTGCCAACTCGTGATCGCAGTTGATGCCCGCAGCGGTCATGATCAAGGCTCGCGGTCGATCGCTCATGTCGGCAGCGTAGGGCATGGGGCGCATCGTCGCAGTTGTCATCAGAGGGGCATCCCGTTGAGCCAGGCATTTTGCAAATCAGAGACAGCCAATTCTAAAGTGTCACCAAGGGTCAACGTAGCGGCCTGAGTGAAACGGCCCACCACGCGATGTGGTGTGTCGCCAAGCATCGATGCAACCGCATCAAGATCTTCTGGCACCACTTCCAGTAGATAGCGAGAGGGTGTTTCGGCAAAGCACGCAACGGTCAGCGAATCGAGCGAACCCTGCACCGCTGCAGCATCAAGTGACAGCCCAAGCCCTCCAGCGCCAGCCATTTCAGCGGCCGCCACGAGCAGTCCACCCTCACTCGGATCATGCGCGCTTCGAACAAGTCCTGCTGCAATCAAACGTGCAACGACCGCAGCGTGAGCTGGACCAGCAGCCAGATCGGTTCGCGGAAGGCTGCGGCATCCCGGCGCGGCCTCATCGACGTCAAGCAAGTGACTGCCGCCCACGCGGTCGGTGGTGTCGCCAACAAGCACCAGAATATGGCCTGCTGACTTGGCGTCCATCGTGACACACATAGCAATGTCATCGACGATTCCGAATCCGCTAATAAGCATCGTGGGTGGAATGCGAATGGTCTCACCCTGATCGGTCGTGAATTGATTGTTGAGCGAATCCTTGCCACTGATAAAGGGTGTTCGGTAGGCCAGGCCGCCGTGCAGACACGCGGCCGACGCGCGAACGAGTTCGCCCATTCGGATTTCATCATCGCATCCCGGCCAGCAGTAGTTGTCGAGAATAGCGATGCGGGTTGGATCGGCGCCAACGCAAACGAGGTTTCGCACACACTCGTCGATCGCTGCAAGCACCATGTCGTATGGATCAGCCCCCAGTCCGGTAGCCAGACCCGTTCCAATAGCCAGGCCTCTTCTTGAACCACGCACCGGCGTGATGACCGCCGCATCGCCTGGCCCTTCACCCTGCGGGCCCACCAGTGGCTTGATCACCGTACGCCCCTGCACTTCATGGTCGTACTGCCGCACGATGTCCCGCTTCGAAGCGATGTTAGGGTGAGCCATCAAAGAATTCAGTACCGCTGCGATATCACTTTCGCGGGTTGCTTGGGGCTCTGAAAATGTCGGTGGCGTCCACGTGGCCTGCCGCACACGGTCAGGAAGTCCATTGTGCATAAAGTCCATGGAGAGCCGGCCAAGTTCGCGGCCTTCGTATCGCAAGATCAACTCGCGGTCCGGCGTACCGAACTCGCCTAGATCGCACCACTCCACTTCATGCTCATCGCAGATGGTCGCCAGAGCATCGACACGATCAGGCGACACTGACAGCACCATGCGTTCTTGCGCTTCACTGATCCAGATTTCAGTCGGCGTCAGACCTTGGTACTTCAGAGGTGCATGATCCAGATCGACCTGTGCGCCAAGCATCTCACCCATCTCACCCACAGCGCTGCTGAATCCGCCGGCACCGCAGTCTGTGATGGCACTGAAGAGGCAGCCCGACTCGTGATCACGGGCGGACAGGATGGCGTCAAGCACCTTTTTCTCGGTAATCGCGTTGCCGATCTGCACGGCGTGAGAGAACTCATCGGCGTGTGTATCGGTCAGTTCGGCAGACGAAAATGTAGCGCCGTGCACGCCGTCACGTCCGGTTCGTCCACCCATGGCGATGATGCGATCACCTGATTGAGGGTCGCCGTGCACCAAGTCGCGAGGCATGACGCCCACGCAGCCACAGAAGACCAGTGGGTTGCCAACGTAACGGTCATCAAACCACACCGTTCCGTCAAGCGTTGGAATACCCATGCGGTTTCCATAGTCACGAACACCTTCGACAACACGGCGTAGCACGCGACGCGGATGCAAACACCCAGTGGGCACATCGGTCATCGATCGCGAGCCTACACAGAAGACATCGGTTGCCGCCACAGGGCGAGCGGCCAGCCCAGTTCCAATCACATCGCGAATGCAGCCGCCGATGCCCGTTGCAGCACCGCCGTAGGGTTCTAGCGCGGATGGATGATTGTGCGTTTCGACCTTGAAGCAGACGGCGTGGTCGTCATCAAATGCCACGATGCCGGCGTTGTCAACAAAGACCGACAAGCACCACTCATCCAAACCATCGGCCATCAGTCGGTGGGTCGCGTCGGCAACCGTGCATTTGAGCAGGTTGGGAATACGAAGCGTTCCATCATCATCGCGGTGGGCTGAGGGAATGCCCTCGCCGGGAAGATCGCCTTGATAGTCCACGGTGGCCTTGAGAGTCTTGTGGACACAGTGTTCAGACCATGTCTGAGCCAGCGTTTCCAATTCGATGTCTTTGGGTTCGCGGCCAAGCGCCTTGAAGTGCGTCTGGAGTTGGCGCATTTCATCGAGGCTCAAAAACAAGTGCCCTTCGCGGCTCAGAACAGACAGGGCAGCGTCGTCAAGTCCTCGCAGGGGCACCTCATGGGTCGACATGTCGTGCGCATGTCCGGCAGGGAATTCGTCAGGGTGTGATGGGCCTATGTGGACATCGTGAATCAGTGGGTTCGCTAGACACAGGGAGGCGATGCGTTGACCGGTATGTTCGTCCACTCCGTGCAGGTCGAAACGCGTTCCAGTGCGCACCTGCACATGCAGTCCCGTCAATGATGCAATCGCCGATTCCACTAAGTCGGCGGAGGGGTCCATGACGCCAGGGAGCGGATGCACTTCAACAATCGTGTCACCACGTGGAGGCGATGCGCCGCACACGACTTCGTCGGTCACTGGATGCGCCAATAGTTCACGCGCAATGTGCTCCGCCTGTGTTTGATCGATATCGCCTTCAATAAGATAGACCGAAGCGGTATCAACACCTTGTAGCCCACCGGCAATTCCAGATGACTCAATGGTTGCCAGCGCAGCGCGTCCAGCAGGATCGCCAGCGTACTGACATGGACGCACTTCAATACGATGCACGGTCACGGGTAATGCTCCTCCTGAAACATTTCTGCCTGTTGCTTGGCAAGCATGTCGCAGCGTTCATTGTCGGCGTGTCCGGCGTGCCCCTCAACCCAGTTGCACTTAATCTGCAAACGGTCGCGCTGCGCGTCGAGTAGTCGCCACAAGTCTTCATTCTTGACGGGCTTTCGCCCGCTGGTGCGCCACCCGCGACGTTTCCAATTGTCCATCCATTCAGACAGGCCCTTCAGGACATATTGGCTGTCGGCGTGCAGGTGGGCCTGGGCCGCATCGGGGAGGTACTTCAAGCCTTCCAAGACGGCCATCAATTCCATTCGATTGTTGGTGGTATTAGGCTCACCGCCGACAAGAACCTCTTCGTGGGCATCTGCATCGCGAACAATGCAGGCCCAGCCCCCCGGTCCCGGGTTGCCAAGGCAGGCGCCATCACTGTGCAATTCGAATTGCAGCAAGGGGTTATCCATCCTGCCAGCGTCGTATTGGGGCCATATTGGGCATTTCCATGAGCCGCAGTCTATTCAGAAGCGGGCGACGCCGACGCCTGTGGAAAACCTCCACCAGATGGGTTCACACCCCTTGTTTTCCGGATGTAGAACCGTTCATCCACGAGCTATCCACACTAGCCAGAGTCTGTGAAGGCCCCGAGAAAGCGGCTTCGCCGCCACGGATTCAAAGCCCCCAACGCTAGGCACCCACCCACACCATCGGGCGATTGGGCCTCTTCAGAGCCCTTGCCGCCCTTGCTTGGAGGGCGGGTCCTGATACACTGCTCGGCTCGCCACTGTGGCGTGTTCTGGAGCCCCCATGCCAACGATCAACCAACTGGTTCGCAAGCCCCGCCGAAGTCCCAAGGCCAAGTCCAAGGTCCGCGATATTGATGCGTGTCCGCAGAAGCGTGGCGTGTGCCTTCAAGTGCGAACAGTAACACCCAAGAAGCCCAACTCGGCACTTCGAAAGGTTGCCCGTGTTCGCCTCTCCAACGGCAAGGAAATCAGTGCGTACATCGGTGGGGAAGGCCACAATCTGCAAGAGCACTCCATCGTGCTTGTGCGTGGCGGACGTGTCCGTGACCTTCCCGGCGTTCGGTACCACGTTGTTCGTGGCAGCCTAGACACACTGGGCGTTGATGGTCGCAACAAGGGCCGCTCCAAGTATGGAACCAAGCGGGCCAAGAAATAGCCCGACACATGTCGATGCGCCCACCGTGGGTGCAGGCAAGTAATCGCCTAGCGGCATGTCGCTGGCGGTGAACACACGGCCCACACGAGTGGGCGGATGAGCCAAAGGAAGTCATCATGGCCGGTCGTATTACACACTCTGAACAGCAGCTCAAACCTGATCCTCGCTTTGGGGACAAGGTACTTGCCAAATTTATCAACTGCGTCATGATCGACGGCAAGAAAGCCGTTACGCAGCGTGTTGTGTATGACGCGCTGAATAAAATCCAAAAACGCCTCGACAAAGAAAAACGTGAGGGGATGCCCGACAAGGCTATCGAAGCTTTCCGTCAGGCAATTGAAAACGTCAAGCCCAATGTCGAAGTCCGATCTAAGCGTGTTGGTGGTGCCAACTATCAGGTGCCCATGCCCGTGACACAGCGTCGTCGACAGAGTCTGGCCTTCCGATGGATCATTACGGCCGTCCGTGCTGAGAAGGGAAAGCCCATGGCCGAGCGGCTCGCTCGCGAACTCTATGACGCAGCAAATGGCGAAGGGAAAGCCTGCACCGTCCGTGAGCAGACCCACCGCATGGCCGAAGCAAACAAGGCCTTCAGCCACTTCGCGTGGTGATGAGCAGGGCATTCATTGTCCTTCACAATCAGTTCACTCCCAGCGAGCAGCGAGTCATTCGCTGCTCGCTGTAGCATCGGGGGTTCAATGACCATCGATCGTTACCACCGACAGATCCTGCTGCCAGAAATTGGGCTCAAAGGACAACAGCGGCTTACCGAGTCGACCGCGCTAATCGTTGGATGCGGCGCATTGGGCTGTGGAGTCGCCGATCTTCTCGCCCGCGCCGGCGTAGGGCGCCTTCGCATTGTTGATCGGGATGTCGTGGAAACAACCAACTTGCAGCGGCAAGTGCTATTCGATCAAAGCGATGCTGATGCATCACGTCCCAAGGCCAAGGCCGCGGCGCGGCGGCTGTCGGCCATCAACGCTGACATCACGATTGAACCAATCGTCGATGACTTTGGGCCACAGTGCGCTCCGGACATTGTTGAGGGTGTTGATGTGCTGATCGATGGGTTGGACAACCTCTATGGCCGCTACCTCCTAAACGACCTCTCGGTTAACCGCGGCCTGCCCTACATCTATGCGGGAGCCGTCGGAACTGGGGGACTGGTGGCAGCCCTGCTTCCTCGAAGCCCATCTCAAGCGGGCCTCGTCAAGTGGACCAACACACAGGCAGGCCCCTGTCTTCGGTGCCTTTTCCCGGAACCGCCGCCCGCCGGAACGCTCCCGACATGTGATACCGCTGGCGTCCTTGGGCCTGCCGTCGCGGCTGTGACAGCGCACCAAGCAGCGCTGGCCATGCGACTCCTAGTTGGGTCAGTAGATCACTGCGACCGAAGCCTGCACTCCATCGATCCGTGGTGTGGCGAGAGCCGAAGAATTGCCGCTGCCCCGGCTCGTGCCGGGTGCACATGCTGCGACCATCGCGTGTTTGAGTGGCTCGATGGCACACGTCGTTGTGAAACAGACGTGCTATGCGGTCGTGACACTGTGCAAATTCAGCCTTCGGCAAAAAGTGTGCTGGACCTGGACATGCTCGCCCGTCGTTTGGCTGACCACGGTGAGGTGGTATGGGATGCCAACGCGCTACGACTAGACCTTCACGGTGGAACGCGCGTCACCGTCTTTCCAGATGGACGTGCACTCATCGGTATCGATGATGTCTCCGCGGCCCGCACGCTCTATGACAAACTGATTGGCTCCTAAGGCGATTACTCGAAGGCCCTCCAAGCAAAAAGCCCCCACTCATGCCAAACACTTCTCCAGACGTTCTCGAGCAGATGCTCGCCCACCGATCGATTCGCGCCTATACCGACGAAATCGTGCCCGATGCGGACATTCATGCCGCCGTCGCGGCTAGCCAAAAAGCTTCCACGAGCAGCAATATCCAAACGTACTCACTTGTGCGAGTCACCGACCCGGTCATGCGGGAGGCATTCGTCGCCATCAGTGGTGGGCAGGAAAAAGTTCGTGACTGCGGCGCGTTCTTCTTGATTTGCACCGACATGCGACGACACCGTTTGTTGGCACAGCGATGCGGTGCTGCATGTGAGGAGAATGTCGAGTCATTTCTCCTAAGTGTTATAGATGCATCCTTGTTCGCGCAGAACATGGCCTTGGCCTTCGAGTCGATGGGTTGGGGAATCTGCTTCATTGGTGGCATTCGCAACGACCTCAATACCGTGCAAGAACTGCTCCAACTACCGCGGAGTGTCGCGCCGCTTTTTGGCATGACCGTAGGTCGCCCCAATGAAGATCCATGGCCACGCCCACGCTTTCCGGTCGATGTGATCATGCACGAGAACGGTGTCGTGCCAGATGAGAAGGTGCTTGCACAATGCGACCAATACGACGACTTGATGGCCGAGTACTACGTCCAGCGCGGCGCGTCCGGGAGAACGTGGTGCGGGCAGATGGAGCGGTTCTATGAGCAGCCAAAGCGGCCACACCTGAAGGAATACTATGAAAGCAAGGGCGTTCGCTGGCGATAGGTAAAATTTTCGTTCCTAGCATGCACACGCAGTGAGGTTAGCGGTAGTCTGGAACTGAGATAGGAAACAGGAGAGAGCCCATGCCACTGAGCCGCCGCACGATCGTCAAAACAGTTGCCGCTTCGCCGCTGATTCTGCCCGCGATGTCTTGGGGGCGGGTGCTTGGCGCCAATGATCGGCTCAACATGGCGGTCATCGGCACTGGTGGCATGGGAACCGGGCACCTCCAAAGGATTGTCGACAGTGCAGACGAAGAGAATGTGGTCGTCAGCCGCGTGTGCGATGTGTATCGACGTCGGCTCAACAGAGCCGCAAAAATCGCATCGCTCCAAGACAATATGGCAACGATGGAGTACGAGCGTGTGCTCGACGACCCGGATGTCGACGCCGTAGTCATCGCCACGCCCGATCATTGGCACACCAAGATCGCCATCGAAGCGATGGAGGCGGGCAAGGATGTCTACTGCGAGAAGCCACTATCGCACACGATTCCACAAGCACTCGCCTGCCGTGATGCTGTGCACCGGACGGGGCGTACCCTGCAGGTTGGCCCGCAGGGCACCAGCGACGGTCACTATTGGGCGGCGCGGCGCGCGATCGCCGAAGGGCGCATCGGCAAACCGGTGTGGAGCCAAGGCGCGTATTGCCGCAACTCGCGGGGGGGGCAATTTAATTGGCCCATCGATGCTGGCGCTGGTCCACAGAACAAGCGGGACGCGGAAGAATATGTGTGGTGGGACCGCTGGCTTGGTCATGAGCATGGTCTAGCCCCGAAGATCGACTGGAACGAGGACCACTTCTTCCGCTTCCGCAAGTACCTCGCCTACAACGGTGGGCTCGCGACCGATCTGTTGTACCACCGACTCGCACCGCTGCTGCTGGCGATCGAAGGTTTCAAGGGCGCATACCCCAAGCGGGTCGTTGCCAGCGGCGGGCGGTATTTGGAGAAGGATGAACGGGATATTCCCGACACCTTCTTCATGATGGTCGATTACCCCGCAGAACACACGGTGGTGCTGTCGAGCGTCATGACCAATGATGACACGTGGCCCACGACGATTCGCGGCCAATATGGAACGATCAAGCCCGAGGGCGATGGCATTAACCTGTCTGAGCAGTCAGCCTGGTGGAATGAATTCCGAACGGCCAACAGCGATTTGGTCGACACCACGCAAGTCGACAATGGCAAGGGTGGCACCCGCCCAGAGCCCAAACCTGGTCAGGCCACGGGACATATCGTCGCTGATGCCCGCCGGCCACACATGCAGAATTTCCTTGATGCTGTGCGAAAAGGTGAGCCTCTTGCATGCAATGTAGACCTCGGCTGCGCCACCATGGTGGCCATCAAGATGGGCGTGGATGCATGGAAGGACGATCGGGTCCTGCGATGGGACCCGTCCACCGAAGTGGTCATTGCGTCCTGATCACGGCGAACTTTCAGCCAAAACCTTGCGTATGGCCTCCAACTGGGGCGGTACTGCACCCACAACGACAGTAGGATTGGCGGTATCAGTTGAGGGGAGAACCCCCGTATCCACAACGTGTTCAGGAGATACACCATGCGAATGCCATTTTTGTTTGCCGCCATCAGCGGTTTGGGGATTGCTGCGATCGCGTTGGCGACCGATGCAGTCGATCCAACCACAGCCATCGATACCCGCGTTGCAGCCACCCGAGGAAGTTCCTCGGACTATCCCAAGTACGACACCATCATCAAGGACACCTACAAAAAGGTCGTCTCAACGGTTGATGGAAAGCCGGGCATGTACACGCTCTACGTCAATCATAAGACGAGCAATGTGTTGGCCGAACTGCCACGAAACTTTGAAAAACAGAACATCTTCTTCGCCTACACGATCTCCGGGGGTATCGCCACGGCAGGTGTGCAGGCAGGCGATATGTACGCCCATTGGAAGAAGTTTGGCAAACGCCTCGCACTGATTCAGCCCAACTACGCCGTTCGATCAACGGGCGACAAGCAGTCGCGAGCTGGAACCAAGCGTGTGTTTACTGACCGCGTCATCTTGGACGTACCGATCAAGACTATCGGGCCAGGTGGTGGTCCGGTCATTGACATGAGCGACCTGCTGGTAAAGCAGGCGTCGAAATTCTTCGGTGGGGCCGCATCTGGTGCCAACACGCGTTTGGCAACCATTGAAAAAGCCAAGGCATTCCCAAAGAACATCGAGTTGGCGTTCGGCCTTCCACTTCGCGGCGGAAAACTGGGCACGCTTGCCTATTCGATCGCCGAAATTCCGGAGAACACCGGCTACAAGCCACGTGCCGCCGACGAGCGCGTTGGCTACTTCACAACCGCGCACCGAGATATCGGCGACGCATCCAAGGAGAATCCCTGGGTTCGCTACATCAACCGTTGGGACATTCGCAAAGCCGATCCAAAACTGAAGATGAGCCCTCCGAAGGAGCCCATCGTCTTCTATATCGAGCACACCACGCCCGTGCGGTATCGCCGCTGGGTACGTGATGGCATTCTTGAGTGGAACAAGGCCTATGAAAACATAGGCATTGTCAACGCCGTCGAGGTCTACCAACAGGACGCTGACACGGGCGCTCACATGGAGAAGGACCCAGAAGACGCACGCTACAACTTCTTCCTGTGGACCAATGCCGACATGGGCTTTGCCATCGGCCCCAGCCGCGTGCACCCCAAAACAGGTCAGATTCTCGATGCCGATATCGTCATGGATGAAGGCTTCATCAACGGCTGGTCGCGCACATGGAAAGACCTCGTTCCCGAAACAGCGCTTGAAGGCTGGGGACCAGAAGCGTTGGCTTGGCTCTCGGAACGTCCAGACTGGCACCCGCGTGTGCTGCTGGCAAACCGTGCGGAACGGGCTGAGATTCGACAGATGGTCCAACGCGAAACCGCGATGCGAGCCGCTGGCATGCTTCCAGGACTCGCGTCTCCGACCAACAAGACGGATCTGATTGGTGATGATCAATACGATGGTTTGATCGGCCGAGTCTCGCAGATCAATGGGAACTGCCGCCATGCGGCATGCAAAGCGATGGAAGTCGCGATGATCCGGCTTAACCCAGAACTGATCATGAACCTGAATAAACCAGGTGTCGCATTTGCCAACCCCGATGATCCTGTGTCGGGAACTTGGTATGGATCAATCGAAATGGCTGGCCCTGACGGCAGTACACACTCGATGGATTTGACACTCGATCTGACAATGGACAAGGACAACTCCGTGACCGGCTCCGCCGAGATGGGGATGTTTGGCACCATTGAATTGATTGGTGATTGGGTACCACAGAGCAAGCAACTCACTCTCAATCCGGCCGATGAAGAGTCGGATGGCCCGCCGCTGGTTCTCGAAATCGACGACGGAAATATGACTGGTTCCATGAACGAAGGTGGCATGAGCATGTCACTGACGGCCCAGCGCAGTGAATCTGATGGCACCGACGTGGCCGACTCCGACGATGAAGGCACCATTGATGATGATGATCTCGTCAAAGATACTGATGACGACGAAACCGATCTCGAAGAGGCGGACGCATCAAGCGACGAGGATGCCACGGACGATGCAAAGTCGCCCAAGAAGGCCAAGAATGCCAAGAAGAAGAGCGACAAGCAGTATCTCGACGGTGTCCCTGAAGAGTTCATTGGTCCGCTGCTCAAGGAAGTCGTGATGCACGAGGTTGGCCATACGCTTGGCCTCCGACACAACTTCAAGGGCAGCACCATTCACTCACTGGCTGAAATCAACGATGATGAATTTGTCACGGCAAGTTCAGGATCGGTGATGGACTACCTTCCGATCAACATCAATTATGAACTCGGCGAGTCCCAGGGTCCATGGACGCAGATGACCATCGGTCCCTACGACATGTGGGCAATTGAATATGGCTACACCACCAGCAAGCCCGAGAAAGTACTTTCACGTGCAACTGAACCAAAACTCATCTACGCAACGGACGAAGACACATGGGGCCCTGATCCGCGTGCCCGTCGCTTTGACAATGGTGCCAATCCACTCAACTACTGCGAGTCGCAAATTGGACTAGCCCAGCACCTGCGTGCGAAGATTCTCGAAGAAATGGTTGAAGACGGCGAGAGCTGGGCCGAGGCTCGTAAGGCCTACAACATGCTTTTAAATAAGCAACTGGGCGCTGTTAATGTCGCAGCCAATTGGATTGGTGGCAGTTACCTGAACCGCTACAAGAAGGGTGATGGTGATGAAGGCGATCTCGACCCAATTGCACCCATCGAAGCAGACATGCAGCGTCATGCGATGCAGATCGTGCTTGACAACACCATGCAAGATGACGCCTACGGACTGAGTCCTGAACTGCTCCGTCGCATGACGGTGGACAAGTGGTGGGATGATGGCGGCATGCGGGACATCTTCGAAGATGAAACCTTCCCAATCCATGATCGAATCGCCGGCATTCAGGCGATGGCCATGAACGGCATCCTAAACCCGCAGACACTCAATCGCGTCTACGACAATGAATTCCGCGCCTTTGAGGGCGAGGATGTCCTGACCGTTCCTGAAGTGCTCACGACCGTACGGGATTCGGTGTGGGGCGAACTGGACGGAGGCCCACAGGGCACGTACTCCGCCCGGTCGCCGTACATCACAAGTCTGCGTCGCAATGCACAGCGAGAGCACCTCAAACGGCTCATTGACCTGAGTATGCCCGCAGGCAGCGGCTTCTACACGGCCCCGGTTTCGAACCTCAGCCGCATGCAACTTCGTGAACTCAAGAGCACCATCGACAGCGCGATGCGTCGCAAGGGTGCGGATCTCGATCCGTATTCCCGAGCACACCTCGCCGAAGCAAGTTCGCTCATCGATCGGTCGCTCAACGCCCAGTACCTCTACAACACCGACGACATCAGCGCCGGCGGTGGAGGCCCGATGTTCCCATTCCTCGGCCAACCCGCCGAAGAGCACACAGAAGACCACACAACCAACTGACACCGATCTCCTGAACGGTGGAACCCAGCAGGCTCGCCCATAGGGCGAGCCTGCTGACCTTTTGGGCTGCCAAGCTCATTTTCAATTATCCGCCAGGCTCATTTATGAAAATGAACTTGGCTCCCCATGTAGGGTGGTAGGTATGACGACTTTGATTGCTGGAATTCCTGCGTCCAATGACACGCTCTATCACGCGATTCAGTTTGAGGCTGGGGATCCCGCGGCTTTGATTGAACACGGCGGCCAGCGACTGCTGATTATTCGTGACATCGAAATGGCGCGGGCCCGTTTGCAAGCCCACGTCGATCGTGTGGCCTGCCCCGCTGACTTTTCGCCCACTGGAGGGCTCTCTGGGGATCGAGAAACCGCCGTCGCCCAAGCTGTGGCTGAAGCACTACGACAACAGGGAACAACCACCGTTCGCGCCGACCGAACGCTGACGCTGTCATTTGTCGATGCGCTCCGCGCGGCAAACATTGAGGTCGTCTATGACGCTGATCTCGGTGTTTCGTCGCGGCGATGCAAAAATGACCAGGAACTCGATGCCCTGCGACACGCTCAATGCGATACACAATCGGCCATCGCCATGGCATGCGAAACAATCGCCCGCGCCACGCCCGACTCCTCGGGAATTCTGCAACACCAAGGTGATGACCTAACATCTGACCGTGTACGAACACTCATTGATATCCACCTACTCACTCGTGGCTATGACAACCCCACCAGCATTGTGGCCGGTGGTCCAGATGGAGCCGACTGCCACGCACACGGCAGTGGCGCCTTGCGTACCGGCGAGCCAGTCATCATCGATGTCTTTCCTCGCTCCAAGTCAACGCACTACAACGGTGACTGCACTCGCATGGTCGTCCACGGTGATGTCCACCACCGCATCAAGTGCATGCACGAAGCGGTGCTGGCCGCCAAGTGTGCTGGCGAAACTGCCGCCAAGGCTGGCGTCACTGGTGAAGCGGTCAACACGGCCACAACAGCCGTCATCGTGGAGCATGGATTTGAACTGGGCCTGCCTGATGAGAATGCTGACCCTGAACGCATCGCCATGGTGCACGGCACGGGACACGGCGTAGGGCTGGCCGTGCATGAACCCCCACTGCTGGATACCGGTGGTCCAGAACTGATCGCAGGGGATGTCATCACCATTGAGCCGGGCTTGTATGGACCATCGATCGGTGGCATGCGACTCGAAGACATGGTCGTCGTCACCGCGACGGGCTGCGAAGACCTTGGTAGTGGCCTTCACTTGGGCATGGACTGGACAACGGGCTAACCCAACACCACTGCAACTCACCCCGCCGCAGCAATCACCTCATCTGGCATGACCGGTGGCATGGGTACGGCAAGGATCTCCGCAACGGCGCGAACCATCTCCGCCTCGGCCACGGTCGTACGACCATCGTGATTGACAACAGTCACGACCGCCGTAAGTAGCCGCTTGCGTTCATCAAATCGAAGCGTGCGAATCTCGCGAACAACTCCGCTGAGTTGCTTGAGCGATGTGCTGGCTAATTCGGCCAGCACTGCTATTCCCAGTGACGTACACCCACTGGCAGCCGCAGCGGTCGTCTCATCTTCATCACCACCACCGGCACTGGCGACAATGGTCAGGACCGCCTGAATAGATGGGACCATTGATTGGATCAAAGCCGTGGCACGGTGGCTCGCCCGCCCCCCACGATCAAGCATCGCATCAACCAACATGGCGACAATCCATTCGAAGCGGCTGACTTTGCGATCC